>DASQJV010000515.1:0-2556 GCA_035630855.1 Allosphingosinicella sp.
GGTCCCCCTCCCCGAGACAAGCTCGGGGAGGAATTATTTCCGCCCATCGGCAAATGCCCTATGCTCCCTCCCATGCGCGCCCTCCTCCTCGCCCCTCTCCTCCTCCTCGCCGCCTGCGAGCCCGAGCCCGAGAACATCCAGGCCAAGGCCGAGACCATGTCGCGCCAGATCGAGGAGCGCGCCAACCAGATCCGCGCCGAGGCCGAGAACGACGTCGACGCCCAGGCGGCGCCGCTCGAGAACGAGGCGGAAGCGCTGCTCAACCGGATGGCGGGCAATTCCGCCGAGTCGAACGAGGTCGCCGCCCCGGATCGATAAGCGGCGGTTCAGCTACGGCCCCGTAACGACCCTGAGACCGTTGAGGAGAAGCTCGCTATGCCTTCCCGGATCCTTCTCGCCGCCGCCGGACTCTCTCTCGCCTCGGCGACCGCCGCCTTCGCCTGCGGCGACCGGCCGGCGCCGCTGCGCCGGCTGAGCGACTCCGACCTCAAGGCCTATGCCTCGGCTCCGTTCGACAAGAGGGCGATGATGTTCAAGCGGGTGGCGCTCGGCCGCCACCGCGGCCTGCCCGTCGTCGCCATCCATCCGTGCGGCGACGTCTGCCCGGTCTACACCCGCCGGATCGTCCATTACGACATCCCCGTGGCCGATTGCGTCCGCCGCGGCGGATTGGTCCGCGAGGAGCTGATGCCGAGGGGCCCGGCGGTCGCCCGGCAGCCCTTCTGCGTCCCCGCCGTGCTCGCCGCGCCGGCCGGGAAGTGAGGCGATGACCGGCCGCAGCGCCGCCGCCTGGCTTGCGCTGATGTCGACCGGGCGGAGCTCTCCCCGACTCGAAAGGGGCCGCCGGATCGCTCCGGCGGCCCCCTTTCCGAGCGATGCCGGCGGCATCCGCGGAAGAGCGCGCTTACTGGGCGTTCTCGGCGGGAACCTTGACGTCGACGTCGGGGACCTGGACGGTCTTGTTCTCGGTTCCGACGCTGACCTCGGGAGGCGTGACGTTGAACTCGGGGAGCTGGCCGCCGGTCGCGTTGACGTCGACGTCGACGTCGGGCAGCTGGCCGTTCTTGGTCTGGTCGACGTCGCAGGCGGCGAGGCCGCCGGCGGCGGCGAGAATGAGAGTGAGCTTCTTCATCATATCCTCCTGAAGGTTGGCCTCCTAACCGGCGATGGGAAAGGATGTTCCGCCGACGTCACGAAAACGCCTCGAAACCATCCCCATTTTGAGCACTGACGCTCGTCTAGGGCGCGATTTGGCCGCCGCGGCGGGCGATCCGCGCTCCCCGTCTCCGTCACCGGTCGGCACGGCAACTGGTGTCGACCGGGCCGCCCGCCGAATAGGTTCGTTGCTTCGCGATGGCCGCCCCTCGTCAGAGCAGGCCGTGCTTGCGGGCGATCGCCGACACATTGCCGAGGATCGCCGGGCGCACCTCCTCGAGCGTCCTCGGCCGCCGCCATGCCCCCGGCTTCCGGCCGAGCTCGCGCACCTGATATTGGTGGAGCTTCACCAGCTGGATCGCCTCCTGCACCGTCATCGCCGGGAGCGAGGGCCGGGGGATTTCGGCGGGAAGCCCGGGCGATGAGAAGAGATTCTCGCCGCGCTCGCACAGCGCCTCCTCGAGCTGGTCGTAGCCCACCGCCTCCGCATCCTTCCAGCGCCGGTCGAACCCCGGCCAGCGCCGCCGGTGCGTGTAGGCCGACGCCTTGCTCTTCCCCGCCGCGAGATAGGCCGCTTTGGCGTTGCAAGTCGCCGCGAACACCTCGAGGAACCTCTCCTCGCACCGCGCCGTCCACTGCCCCGCCCGGGCCCGCGCGATCTGCACCCGCCGCCCGTTCGTCCCCCGGACGACCAGCTCCACCCCGTCGAGATGCCCCCACCCCTCCGGCGGCCGGTTCCCCTCGGCCTGCCGCAACCGCGCCTGGGCCGCCGCGATCACTCGCCTGCACTCCGAGTCGAACCCGGGATTGAGCCCCCGCTCCTTGCAAACCCACGACCGCGAAACGCACGCCCGCTCCGCCGCCAGCGTCTGGTTCCCGCACGCTTCCAGCGCCTTGAGGAAGGCGCCGCGCCTCTTGTCCGACATCCTGGCCGTCATGCCTCCGCCTCCCGGTCGTCCTGAGCCTGTCGAAGGATCGTCTTGGCCGCCATCGCTCGCCCCTCCCGTTCCGCTCATCCCACGCCCGTCGAGGTTGAGAACAAAAGAGGATATCAAGGGTGGAGCAGCGCGTATCCTTCAATCGTCGCCGCGTCGGCGTCGCCACACGGGGAAGATCATGTTGTCGGTCGACTGCATTGCCTCGATCATCATGCCATGATCGAAGCCGGCCAGGCCGCTGAGATAGTCGACGGCGGCCTGCTCGCCGGTGGCGCCCATCGGAAAGGCGCAGGCAAGCCCGTCGTGGGCCCCGAACAGCAGCCACCAGACGTCCGCCCCCCAAGGCCCGCTGTCGTTCGTCTCGATCGCCACCCCGGCCAGCTCCGCCTTCGCCACGGCACGGCTCGCGCCGGCCTCGTCCGTCACCCGGACGGACCCGCCGTCCACGACCACCACCCACCGC
>DASQJV010000516.1:0-6706 GCA_035630855.1 Allosphingosinicella sp.
ACGGGGACGGTCATGGCCCACAGTGGAGCCATTAAACAGGCACGGCAACCGTCACGAGACTGGCGCGAATCCGCCATTTCTGGCAGCAGGCGTGGACGAGAAAAGAGAGGAATCCGGCCGCATGGACTTTGACCTTACGGAACGGCAGGCTTTTTACCGCGACCGGGTTCGCGAGTTCGTCGAGACTCGGATTCGGCCGCGTAACAAGGACTATAAGGACCAGCTCAACGCCGGCGACCGCTGGCAACCGATCGAGGTCATCGAGGAATTGAAGCCCGAGGCGAAGGCGGCGGGCCTGTGGAATTTGTTCATGCCTCCGGGCCAGGCGCTCCGCCATGTCGACGA
Source organism: Allosphingosinicella sp. (assembly GCA_035630855.1). GTDB lineage: Bacteria > Pseudomonadota > Alphaproteobacteria > Sphingomonadales > Sphingomonadaceae > Allosphingosinicella. Next base: position 346 of record DASQJV010000516.1, read on the forward strand.
GAGCTTCGAGTTCGAGGGCACCCAGCTCACCAACCTCGAATATGCCCTCTGCGCCGAGGAGATGGGCCGGATCGGCTGGGCGTCGGAAGTGTTCAACTGCTCGGCGCCCGACACCGGCAACATGGAGGTCTTCCACCGCTACGGCACCCGCGAGCAGAAGGAGCAGTGGCTGCGTCCGCTGATGAACGGCGAGATACGCTCCGCCTTCCTGATGACCGAGCCCGCGGTCGCCTCGTCGGACGCCACCAACATCCAGTGCGAGATCCGCCGCGACGGCGACGACTATGTCCTGAACGGCCGCAAATGGTGGTCGTCCGGGGCCGGCGACCCGCGCTGCAAGGTCGCCATCGTCATGGGCAAGACCGACACCGGCGCCGACAGGCACCGCCAGCAGTCGATGGTTCTGATGCCGCTCGACGCGCCCGGAGTGACGGTCGAGCGGGCGCTGACCGTCTACGGCTATGACGACGCGCCGCACGGCCATATGGAGGTGGAGCTCAAGGACGTCCGCATCCCCGCGTCCAACATGCTGCTCGGCGAGGGCCGGGGCTTCGAGATCGCCCAGGGCCGCCTCGGGCCGGGCCGGATCCACCATTGCATGCGCACCATCGGAGTCGCCGAGGAGGCCCTGAAGGCGATGGTGAAGCGTCTCCAGTCCCGGGTCGCCTTCGGCAAGCGGCTGATGGAGCACAGCGTCTGGGAGCAGAGGGTCGCCGCCGCCCGGATCGACATCGACATGTCCCGCCTGCTCTGCCTCAAGGCCGCCGACATGATGGACAAGGCCGGCAACAAGGCCGCGGCGGCCGAGATCGCGATGATCAAGGTCTACGCGCCCAACATGGCGCTGAGGATCATCGACGACGCCGTCCAGGCCCATGGCGGCGCGGGCGTGTCGCAGGATTTCGAGCTGGCCAAGTCGTGGGCCGGGATACGGACCCTGCGCCTGGCCGACGGGCCGGACGAAGTGCATAACCGGGCGATCGCCCGGATCGAGTTCGCCAAGCATGCGGTGTGACCATTTTGCCTCCCTGCCGCGAAGCGGTGGGGAGGGGGACCATGCGAAGCATGGTGGAGGGGTAACTGGCGCGGGAATCAGCGGATCCCGAGCGAACCTCGGCTTCCGCGCCTTCTACCCCTCCACCACCCTTCGGGTGGTCCCCCTCCCCATCTGCGATGGGGAGGCAAGATGAAAGCCGCTTTCCTCCGCGCCGCCGGCACCCCGCTCACGATCGAGCAGGCGACCCTCGACTCCCCCGGCCCGCGCGAGGTCCTCATCCGCACCGCCGCCTGCGGCCTGTGCCATTCGGACCTGCACTTCATCGAGGGCACCTACCCCCATCCTCTCCCCTGCATCCCCGGCCACGAGGCGGCCGGAGTGGTCGAGGCGGTCGGAAGCGAGGTCCGCACGGTCAAGGTCGGCGACCATGTCGTCACCTGCCTCTCCGCTTTCTGCGGCCATTGCGAATATTGCGTGACCGGCCGGATGTCGCTCTGCCCCGGCGGCGACACGCGACGGGCCCGCGGCGCCCCGCCCCGGATCAGCGCGGAGGACGGCAGCCCGGTCAACCAGATGCTCAACCTCTCCGGCTTCGCCGAGGCGATGCTGGTCCACGAGCATGCCTGCGTCGCCATCGACCGCGAGATGCCGCTCGAGCGCGCGGCGGTGATCGGCTGCGCGGTGACTACCGGGGCCGGCACCATCTTCAACGCCTGCAAGCTCGTTCCCGGCGAGACGGTGGCGGTGATCGGGTGCGGCGGGGTCGGCCTGGCGACGATCAACGCGGCGAAGATCGCCGGCGCCGGCCGGATCATCGCCGCCGATCCGGTGCCGGAGAAGCGCGAGCTGGCGAAGCGGCTCGGAGCGACCGACGTCGTCGACCCGATGGACGAAGGCGCCGCCGCTTCGATCGTCGAGATGACGAGGGGCGGAGTCGACCATGCGATCGAGGCGGTCGGCCGCCCGGCCTCCGCCGCGCTCGCCGTCAAGGCGCTCCGCCGCGGCGGAACCGCGACTATCCTCGGGATGATGCCGCTCGACGAGAAGGTCGGCCTCGGCGCGATGGATCTTTTGTCGGGCAAGAAGCTCCAGGGCGCCTTCATGGGCGCCAACCGCTTCCCGGTCGACATCCCGCGGCTGGTCGATTTCTACCTGCGCGGCCTTCTCGACCTCGACTCGATCGTGGCGGAGACGATCCCGCTGGAGCGGGTCAACCAAGGCTTCGACCGGATGAAGCGCGGCGACTCGGCGCGGAGCGTGGTGGTGTTCGATTAATTGGTGCCAGGCACCAATTTCCAAGTGACGGAGAAGATTGATGTCCCTCTTCGACCTCAGCGGCAAAGTCGCCGTGATCACCGGCTCCTCGCGCGGCATCGGCCGGGCGATCGCCGAGGCCATGGCGGACCAGGGCGCGAAGGTCGTCATCTCCTCCCGCAAGGAGGAAGCGTGCCGGGAGGTCGCCGACGCCATCAACGCGAAGCACCCCGAGGCCGCCATCGTCGTCCCCGCCTCCATCTCCTCCAAGGACGCGCTCCAGCACCTCGTCGACGAGACCCGCCGCCGGCTCGGCCGGATCGACATCCTCGTCTGCAACGCCGCCTCCAATCCCTATTACGGGCCGATGGGCGGGATCGGCGACGACCAGTTCCGCAAGATCCTCGAGAACAACGTCATCGCCAACCACTGGCTGATCCAGATGGTCGCGCCCGAGATGATCGAGCGCCGCTCCGGCTCGATCATCATCGTCAGCTCGATCGGCGGCCTCAAGGCCTCGGCGGTGATCGGCGCCTACAACATCTCCAAGGCCGCCGACTTCCAGCTCGCCCGCAACCTCGCCGCCGAGTTCGGCCCCCACCAGGTCCGGGTCAATTGCATCGCTCCGGGACTGATCCGGACCGACTTCGCCCGGGCGCTGTGGGAGAATCCGGACACATTGAAGGCGGTGACCGCCCACACCCCGCTCCAGCGCATCGGTGAGCCGGATGAGATCGCGGGCGCGGCCGTGTTCCTGGCCAGCGACGCCTCGACGTTCGTGACGGGACAGGCGATCGTGGTAGACGGCGGAAGCACCACGGGAGTCGGCCTCTAACACGTCATTCCCGCTAAAGCGGGAATCCAGACAGCGGCAGGGCCAGGCTCGGAATCAGAACTGGATTCCCGCTTTCGCGGGAATGACGGAGGAAGAGCATGGCCAGACTCGCCGACAAGATCGCCATCGTCACCGGCGCCGGCTCCGGCATCGGCCGGGCCAGCGCGATCCGCTTCGCCGCCGAGGGGGCGAAGGTGATCTGCGCCGATCTCAAGGGCCAGGACGAAACCGCGGCCGAGATCGGCCCGGCCGCGATCGGGGTCCAGGCGGACGCGGGAAGCGAGGACGACGTCCAGGATCTCGTCCAGGCCGCGCTCCAATATCATGGCGGCCTCGACATCTTCTTCGCCAATGCCGGGGTCTCCGGCGGCCTCGCCTCGCTGTTCGAGCAGGGCGTCGAGGACTGGCAGGAGATATTGCGGGTCAATCTGATCGGCCCCTCGCTCGCGATCAAGCATTCCGCCCCGGCGATGAAGGAAAACGGCCGCGGCTCGATCATCTGCACCGCCAGCGTCGCCGGCCTCCGCGCCGGCGCCGGCGGCCCCGCTTATTCCGCCTCCAAGGCGGGCGTCATCAACCTCGTCAGGGTCGCCGCAACCCAGCTCGCCGGGGCCAATATAAGGGTCAACGCCATCTGCCCGGGACTGATCGAGACGGGGATGACCCGCCCCGTCTACGAATGGGCGCGCGCCGCCGGCAAGGAGGACCGGATCGGCCATCTCAACCCGCTGAAGCGCGGCGGAATCCCCGAGGAGATCGCCGCCGCCGCCCTCTTCCTCGCCTCCGACGAAGCCAGCTACGTCAACGGCCACGCCCTCGTCGTCGACGGCGGCCTGTCGATCAGCCATCCCTTCAACCACCAGGAATATGGAAGGACCGCGGTCTGATAATTGGTGCCTGGCACCAATTTCGCGGGACCCGCTCGAGTGAACAACGGTAATCGGTGCCTGGCACCATTTATCGCGCCAGCCAGCGCTGCCGTTCCCATTCCTGCACCAGGCGGTCGGCGCGGGCTCTGTCGGGCGAGCCCGCCGCCAGCTCCCGATAGCGCAGCCGGCGCCCGGAATCGCTGAACCACAATTCCTCGGTCTCGAGGTTGAGACTCGTCCACACCCCGCCGGGCTCGACGATCCCGATCACGCCCGGCCGGTCGAGAGTCCCGATATATTGGAACACCGAGGCCCTGGCCGGCGGCGGCGGGTCGCCGGAGAGGCCGCGCAGGAGGATGCCCCGGTAATCGGCCAGCCCGACCGGGCCGGTCACGCGCAGCGCCGGGTCGCTCAGGATCAGCGGCACCCGGGTCTGGGCGCGGTCGATGACGTGGCCGTGGCCGAGGAAGCCCTCCTCGAACAAGGCCTCGCCATGGTCACCGGTGATCAGGATCAGGGTGCGGTCGTAGACGCCCTGCGCCTTCAGCCGCCGGACGACCTCGCCGACAAGCCAGTCGCTGTAGGCGGCGGCGTTCCAGTAGGTGCGCTCGACCATCGCCCGGTTGGCGGCCGTGATCTCGCTCCTCGTCGCCAGCCGCCCCGGCAGGAAGCGCGGCATGTCCTTGTGGCTGTAGGGGAAATGCGCCTCCTGGATGTTGACGTAGAGGAAGGTCGGCCGCGCCCAGTCGGCGGCGGAACGGAAATGGCGGTCGAGCTCGCGAAGGACGATGCGGCCGTCGAGCGCGAGCGAACCGAGCGAGGCGGATTCATGCGCCCGCTCGGCCTTGAGCAGGTCCGCGTCGACATAGAGGTCGGCGCTCTCCCGCATCCCGACCGTCTCGGAGATCCCGCCGAAATCCTCGGGCGCCGCCGAGAACACGCCGATCCGGTAGCCCGCCGCCTTGAGGTCCCGGAACAGCGACGGCCCGCCGCGCCTCGGCGCGAGCGCTCCGCCGAAGATGCTCATCCCCGATTCGGTGGTGAAGCCGACATGGCTGTAGGCCTCGCTCACCCAGGCGCCGTCGCGCGCCAGGGCGTTGAGGTTGGGCGTGACCGGCCGCCCGGCGACGACCTTCCCGATCGCGTCGCCGCGGAAGCTTTCGAGCACGATCACGACCAGATGGCGGGGTTGCGGCGGAAGCTTCAGGACCGGCTCGGCCGGAGGCGCGCCGCTGAAACGGAAGTCGCCGCCGAAGCCGTCCTCGTCGACGCCGTTGCCGGGCATGTCGAGCGCCAGCGGGTGGCGGGCCGGATCGAAGGGCGCGGAGTCGCGCTGGGCGGTGAACCAGCTGTAGCCGTCGCGGTCGAAATCGGTGAGCGTCCGGAGGCCCATGTTGATCGTCGCGAAGCCGGTGAACCGGGCGAGGCCGTAACGCGCGTCCGGGCTCGATCCCGCGACCAGCGCCAGCGGCACGGCGAGGACGGTGAGCCCGAGCAGGTGGCGCCAGCGCAGCGGGTCCGGCCCGCTTCGCCAGTCCCCGGCATATTTCCTGACCAGCCGAAAGCAGACGTAATAAGCCGCGGCGGCGGCGACCGCGCCGAGGCCGAGCAGGGTCGCCTCGTCGAGCACGTAGAGCGCCGCCGTGAACAGGCTCCCGCCGCCGAGGCTCCGGACCAGCTCGAAGCCCATCGCGTCGCTGAAATAGGCCAGCGCCTGGAACTTGGCGATCAGCAGGGCGGCGACGAGCCCGACCGCGACGAACAGGAAATTGAGGAAGAACAAGGCGCTCCCCGCCCGCCGCCCGTGCAGGGCCCTGAGGACGAGGTAGAAAACGAGGATCAGCGCGGCGTGGCTGACCAGCAGCCCCGGCAGGAAGACCGCCCACTCCCCCGCCCGGTCGATCACCTTCGACTGCCCGAACCCGCCCCCGAAGATCACCGACTTGCGCTCGACCAGCCCCAGCTCGAGCGCGAGCGTGACGAAGAAGGCGAAAGCGATCGCCCACCAGGGCCTGAAGCGCGACATGGGGGCGGGCTGTAGCAGCGCCGGATTGAGGAACGCCTAACCGCCCTTCCACCGTCATTCCCGCGAAAGCGGGAATCCACTCGCCGCACCGGCCGCCGCACGTCCCGCTTCACCGCCACCAGGCAGGCTGGCCGCCGTCAAGGACGATCCAGACCCGCCGGCCCTGGGCCGCGAGGCGCGCCGCCTGCGCGAGGCGCGCGACCTGACCCACGAGGAGTTGACCGACCGCGCCGGCCTCCATCCCAACTCTATCGGCAGGATCGAGCGCGGCGAGAGCGACGTCGGCGCGAAGGCGCTGTTCAAGCTGGCCCGGGCTGGGGGTTTCGCCTGCGGCGCTGTTTGAGCAATAGCTGGTCGGAGTGGCACTTCGCAACAAGTGG
>DASQJV010000517.1:0-5873 GCA_035630855.1 Allosphingosinicella sp.
TCGATCTGCTCGGCCGCGGCCGCGCCCGGCGCATGCTGGTCTCCGGCGTCGCCCGCACCGTCCGCCCGCCCGAGCTCGCCGCGCGCTACCCGGGCAACGACCGGCTGTTCGACTGCTGCATCGATCTCGGCCGCGAATCGGTCGACACCCGCTCCAATGCCGAGGAGGTCGCGCGCTGGATGGAGAAGCACAAGTTCAGGTCGATGCGCCTCGTCACCACCGACTGGCACATGCCCCGGGCCCGCTTCGAGCTCTCCCGCCGGCTCGGCGGCGGCATCGCCGTCGTCGGCGACGCGGTCGAGAGCAACCCGAGCTTCGGCCAGCTCTTCACCGAATATAACAAATATCTCCTCCGCCGCTCGGCGGAGTTCGTCGGCTTCTGATGAACGCCCTGCGCTCGCTGCTCTACGCGCTCGTCTTCTACGCCGGCAGCGTCCTCTACGTGCTCGCCGGGATCGCCGTCATCCCGCTCGGCCGAAGCGCCGTCCGCCGGGTCGCCGACGGCTGGACCGGCTTCAACCGCTTCTGCGCCCGCTTCCTGCTCGGAATCCGCACCCGGATCGAGGGCGAAATTCCCCGCGGCGCGGTGATCGTCGCGGCCAAGCACCAGTCGATGTTCGAGACGACCGAGATGCAGTGCATCCTCGACACCCCGGCGACGGTGATGAAGAGCGAGCTCGGCCGGATCCCGCTGTGGGGGCGGCTGACCCGCGCCTACGGGATCATCCCGGTCGACCGCGAAGGCGGCGGAGCGGCGCTTCGCAAGCTTCTCCGCGCGGCCGGCGAGGCGGTGGCGGAGGGCCGCCCGATCGTCATCTTCCCCGAGGGGACCAGGGTCGCTCCGGGCGAGCGGCCGCCGCTCGAGCCGGGCTTCGCGGGACTCTACCGGGCTCTGAACCTCCCGGTCGTCCCGGTCGCCCTCGACAGCGGCCGCATCTGGCCCCGCCGAAGCTGGGTCAAAAGCCCCGGCATGGTAACGATGCGCTTCGGCGAGCCCATCCCCCCGGGCCTCCCCCGCAAGGAAGCCGAAGCGCGGGTCCACGCCGCCATCAACGCCCTCGAATGAGTTCAGCGCAGGGGAGTCAGTCGCTCCCGTCGACCCAGTGGACGACCTTGCCGTGCGGGTGGCCGTAGGCGAGCAGGCTCTCGCAGCCGGGCCAGGTCCTCAGCCTCAGGGTCAGCCTTTCGTCCTCCGGATCGTGCTCGAAGCGCAGCCAGGCCAGCGGCGAGGCTCGGCTCGACGCCGCCCCGGCCCTCGCCATCGCCGCGGCGATCCGCTCCCTGGTGCCGTCGGGAAAATATTGGAAGGCGATCGAATGGAGCACGACCCGGGTCGTCCCGGCCGGCCGCGGCTCGGCAAGCCTCTCCTCGAGCCAGTCCGCGGCGTCGCCTTGGTCGACGAGCGGCGGGTCCGCCGCCGCGATCGCCAGCGCCGCCTCGAGCTGGGCCAGCCTCCGCCTCTGGTCCGGCCAGACATAGGCCAGCAGCCGCTCGCCGTCCCGGCGCGGGTCGAGCGGGTTGAGGTCGACCCCGCGCCGAGCCGCCACCTCGACGCGCGCGGCGGGCGGCCGGTCGCCCATCCACTCCGGCTTCATCCGCAGCGCCGAGCCCGGATCGCCGGCTTCGAGCCCGCCCAAGTCGTAGCCATAAAGGTCGAGCAGGAGGTTGAGCCCGGCGCTTGCGCCGAGCTCGAGCAGCTCCACGGGCTGACCGAACTGCTCCGCGACGACGAGCAGGCCGCTCATCAGCACCGCCGAGCGACCGACCTCGTTGGTCTGGGGCGCGCTGTCCAGCCAGGCGGGCAAAGCGGGATGGGCCAGCGCCGGCCGAAGAGCCTCCCACAGATCGTCCTCGGTCGGCAGCGGGCGCGGCGGATAGCAGCGCTCGAGCGCCGGCGCCTCGCCGCTCCGGACCAGGGCATGGAGCCCGCCGGCCAGCCTCAGCGGCAAGGCGTCGGCGAAGGCGCCGGCGTCGCCGGGCCAGTCGAGCACGCGCCGGCCCACCTCGGTCTCCCGGTCGAGCCGCTCGCTGAGCAGCCTGCACAGCCGGACCATCAGCGGCGAGCCGAGCGCCTCGGCCCAGCCCGACTGCCGGGCGAAGGCCTCGCGGGCGGCGGCCTCAGTCGCGGAGCCGGGCACCGGCCTTGGCGGCGGCGGCGACGATCCGGGCCGAGATCGCCTTCAATTCCTCCTCGGTGAAGCTTTTCTCGCCGGGCTGGAGGACGATCTCGACGGCGAGCGACTTCTCGCCTTCCGGCACTCCGGCGCCGGTGAAGACGTCGAACAGCGACACGCCGGCGATCGCCTGCCGGTCGGCGCCCCGCACCGCCCGGAGCAGGGCGTCGGCGGGGGTATCGGCGGGCACCAGGAAGGCGAAATCGCGCTTCACCGGCTGCAGCGCCGGCGGCGCATAGGCCTCGCGCATCCGACCGCCCCGCCTCGCCGGCAAGGCGTCGAGGAAGATCTCGGCCGCGACCAGCGGCCCGTCGAGATCGAAGGCCTTGAGGGTCGCCGGATGGAGCTCGCCATATTCGGCCAGCACGGTCTTCGGGCCGAGCGCGAGCCGGCCCGACCGGCCCGGATGATAGACGGCCGAAGCGCCCGCCAGCGACTGGAGGTTGTCGACCGGAGCGCCGGCCGCGGCGAGCAGCGCCAGGGCCTCCGCCTTGGCGTCATAAGCGTCGAAGCCCTGCGCCCTGCCGCTTCGCCAGTGGCGCGGCGAGCGCTCGCCGGCGAGGATCAGGCCGAGCGTCGGCCGCTCGCCGTCGGCGAGGTAGCGCCGGCCGATCTCGAACAATCTCACGCTCTCGGCGCCCCGCGCGGCGTTGCGCCGGGCCGCCGACAGCAGCCCGGGCAGGAGCGAGGGCCGCATCGCCTTCAGCTCCTCGCTGATCGGATTGTCGAGGATCCAGGCCGAGCCCCCGAACGGCGCCGCTTCCTCCTCCGCGACGAAGCTCCAGGTCACCGCCTCGTTGAGGCCGCGCGCCGCCGCGGCCCGGCGCATCCTGCGCTCGACCAGCTGCAGCGCCGTCGCCGTCGGCCGGGCCACGCCCGGAGCCCTCGGAAGCGGGGTCGCCTCGACCTTGTCATAGCCCTCGATCCGGGCGACCTCCTCGACGATGTCGGCCGATCCGTCGACGTCGCGGCGCCAGCTCGGCACGGCGATCCGCCAGGCAGGCCCTGCGTCGGCGACCTCGAAGCCGAGCCGCCTTAATATCTCCTTCTGCCGGGCCTCGGGAACCTCGACCCCCCCCAGCTCGCGGGCGCGCTCCGGCCGATAGTCGACCGTCTTCTCCAGCCGCGGCGGCTCGCCCGCACGAACGACCTCCGAGGCCTCGCCGCCGGCCAGCGCGATCGCCAGCTCGGTGGCGAGCGCGATCCCGGTCTCGACGAAGGCCGGATCGACCCCGCGCTCGAACCGCGTCCGGGCGTCGGAGGCCAAAGCGAGCTTCTGGCCGGTGCGCGAGATCCTCTTGGGATCGAAATAGGCGCATTCGATCAGGATATCGGTGGTCTGCCCGGAGACCCCCGAATGCTCGCCGCCCATGATCCCGCCGATATCGTGGACCATGACGTCGTCGGCGATGACCGTCATCTCGCCGTCGAGCCGGTAGCTCTTGCCGTTGAGCGCGAGCACCTCCTCGCCGTCCCGCGCCCGCCGGGCGACGACGGCGCCCTGAAGCTTGGCGAGGTCGTAGACGTGGAGCGGCCGGCCCCAGCCCAGCATGACGTAGTTGGTCATGTCGACGAGCGCGCTGATCGGCCGCTGCCCGACGGCCTTGAGCCTCTGCTGGAGCCAGGCCGGCGAGGGCCCGTTGCGAACGCCCCGAACCACCCGCCCGTAGAAGGCCGGGCAGCCTTCGGGATCGTCGGTCCTTATCTCGACCGGGCAGGGGAAAGCGCCGGCGATCGCCTCCACCTCGACCGGCTTCAGCTGGCCCAGCCCCGCCGCGGCGAGGTCGCGGGCGATTCCCTGGACGCCCATGCAATCCTGCCGGTTGGGGGTGACGTTGACCTCGATCACCGGATCGTCGAGCCCGGCCCATTGGGCATAGGACGCGCCCACCGGCGCCTCGGCGGGCAGCTCGATGATCCCGTCATGCTCGTCGCCGAGCTCGAGCTCGCGGACCGAGCACATCATCCCCCGGCTCTCGACGCCGCGGATCGCGGCCACCTTCAGGGTCAGGTCGCTTCCCGGCACATAGGCGCCGGGCGCTCCGAACACGCCGAGCATCCCGGCCCGGGCGTTCGGCGCCCCGCACACCACCTGGACGGGCTCGCCCGCCCCCGAGTCGACGGTGAGCACCTGCAGCTTGTCCGCCTGCGGATGCCGCTCGGCGGTCAGGATCCGCGCCACCGTGAACGGCGCCAGCTTCTCGGCGGGATTGTGGACGCCCTCGACCTCGAGGCCGATCGCGGTCAGCGTGTCGACGATCTCGTCGAGCGAGGCCTCCGTCTCCAGATGCTCCTTCAGCCAGGACAGGGTGAATTTCATAAACCCAATCCCGTAAGCCGCCGGACGCCGAGACCCCACGCCACCGTTCGCCCTGAGCCTGTCGAAGGGCCTTCCTTCCTTCCCCTGCCCGAGGAGAAGGAGAGGGCTTCGACAAGCTCAGCCCGAACGGATTTGGGACCGGCTCGAACGGATTGCGCGGCGAGTCTGCTCATGCCCCCACTCCCCCGCTGAGGGTCGGCACGTCGAGCGCGGCGAAGCCGTAATGCCTCAGCCACCTCAGATCGCCGTCGAAGAAGGCGCGCAAATCGTCCATGCCGTATTTGAGCATCGCCAGCCGGTCGAGCCCCACTCCGAAAGCGAAGCCCTGCCATTCGTCGGGGTCGAGCCCGCAATTGGCGATGACCCGCGGGTGGACCATTCCCGAGCCGAGCAGCTCCATCCAGCCTTCGGTTCCGCCCAGCACCCGCCGGCCCTTCACCCGGGTGAAGCCGACGTCGACCTCGGCCGAAGGCTCGGTGAACGGGAAATAGGAGGGGCGCAGCCTGAGCACGACGTCGTCGCGCTCGAAGAAAGCCTTGAGGAAGGTCTCGAGCGTCCATTTCAGGTGGCCGAGATGGATCCCCCGGTCGATCACCAGCCCCTCCACCTGGTGGAACATCGGCGTGTGGGTGGCGTCGTTGTCGGACCGGTAGGTCCGCCCGGGGGCGATGATGTAGAGCGGCGGCTTGCTGGCCATCATCGCCCGGATCTGGACCGGCGACGTATGGGTCCTCAGCAGCTTGCGCTCTTCGGCGCCCGGCTCCGGCTGCAGGTAGAAAGTATCGTGCATCGCCCGCGCCGGATGGTCGGGCGGGAAGTTGAGGGCCGTGAAATTGTGCCAGTCGTCCTCGATCTCGGGGCCGGTGGCGACCGAGAAGCCCATGTCGGCGAAGATCTCGGCGAGCTCGTCCAGCACCTGGCTGACCGGGTGGACGCTGCCCTGGGCCGGCGTGGCGACCGGAAGCGTCATGTCGAGCCCCTCGGTCGCCAGCCGCCGCTCGATCGCATCCGCCTCCAGAGCCGACTTGCGCTCGGCCAGGGCTTCGGTGATCCGCTCCCTCAGGCCGTGGATCCGTGGCCCCTCCGACTGCCTCTGCTCCGGCGTCATGCCGCCAAGGGTCTTCAGCAGCTGGGTGATCCGCCCCTGCTTGCCGAGCGCGGCGACCCGCTCCCCCTCGAGCGCGGAGAGGTCCGGCGCTGCGGAGATGCGGGCGAGTAGCTCGCCGGAAAGTTGCTCGAGATCGGCCATGGCGCGGCTCTAGAGAAAATTTCCCGCCCTTTGAACCCACCCCCGTCATCCGGGACTCGTTTCAGGCTCCAGGATCGCGCCGCTCCGTGTCAGGAGGCCCCGCATCTCGAGCATGACCTCCCCGGGGCCG
>DASQJV010000518.1:0-3579 GCA_035630855.1 Allosphingosinicella sp.
GGCGCCGCGGTGGGGGCGCCAGGCTTCGGCGAGCTCGCGAACGCGTTTCTCGGTCGGCTTGTCGTCCAGCCCCATGATCCGCCCGGTCTCGATCTGGACGGCGAGGTCGCCGGCCGGCCAGATGTCGGTCCGCCCTTCCGCGAAGAGCAGATAGACCTCGGCCGTCCAGCGCCCGATCCCCTTCACCCGGACCAGCTCGGCGATCGCCTCCTCGTCCTCCTCCGGAAGCCTGGAGAAGTCGAGCCGCCCGGACACCACCTCCTCGGCCAGGCTGCGCGCGTAGGAGGCCTTCTGCCGCGACAGCCCGGCGGCCCGGAGGGTCTCGTCCGACGCGGCGATCAGGGCCTCGGGGTCGGGCGGGTCGCCGACCAGGGCGACGAGCTTCGCCCACATAGAGGCGGCGGCCTTGACCGAGACCTGCTGGCCGACGATCGCCCTGAGCAGGGTCTGGTAGCCCGGCTCGCTGATCCTCGGCTCGGGATAGCCGGCGGCGGCAAGGGCGGCGGCGATTCGGGGCTCGCGCGCCGCAAGTTCGTCCAGCGAATTGCGCAAGTCCTCGGCTTTTATTCCCACAATTGCTCCCTTGTCTTCGCCCTCCCCGCCTAGCATAGGCCCGGCCCATGGCGAAGCTGACGATCATCAACCGCGACGGAGCGGAGAAGACCATCGAGGGCAAGGACGGCTGGAGCGTCATGGAGAATATCCGCGACGCCGGCTTCGACGAGCTTCTCGCTCTGTGCGGCGGCTGCTGCAGCTGCGCCACCTGCCACGTCCATGTCGATCCGGAATGGCTGCCGGCGCTGCCGCCGATGGGCGTCGACGAGGACGATCTGCTCGACACGACCGACCACCGGGTCGAGAGCAGCCGGCTCTCCTGCCAGATCAAGTTCGGCCCGGAATATGACGGGCTGAGGGTCCAGATCGCGCCCGAGGATCCTTACTAAGCGTCATTCCGGCGAAAGCCGGAATCCATGAACACGGATTACCCCGACTCGCCGCGGGCCGTGTTCATGGATCCCGGATCAAGTCCGGGATGACGGGCCGTCACATCGCGAAGCGGACCACCGCGGTCGGCACGGTCTTGCTTGCGGGGGTCACCCGCCACACCACCTTCTTGCCCGGTCCCGGCGCCATGCCGTCCTCGTTATTCTGCATGACCAGCTCGGCGTCGGTGGTGAAGGTGAAGGTGCCGTCGCGCTCCTTGGGCTCGCTGTCGGGCTTGGGGCCCGCGCCGCCCATGCCGGTCGAGTCCTGGTCGCCGAAGGCGATCGCCTGGAAGCGGGCGGTGCGGTCCTTGCGGACCTCGACGACCAGCCAGGGGATGATCGACTTGGCGTCCATGTTGATCGGATAGACGAAGCTGCGGTCGAGCTTGCCGGTCATCGAATAATCGACCCGGAACTTGTTCTTGCCGAGATATTCGACCGAGCGGTAGCCGACCTCCTTCGACAGCGCCTCGGCGATCGCCTTGGCTTCGGCAACCTGCTTCGCGGTCTCGGCGGCGGGGGCCGCGGGCGCCTTGGGCTCGGGCACGTCGCTGAGGTTGCCATCGACGTCGCCGTCCTCCCCGGTCTCGGAATCGCCGAGGCCGGCGAGGCCGTCCTGCATGCCCTGCTGCATCGCCGCCGCCGGATCGAGCAGGATCACCTCGCCGACATAGGTGAAGGTGAAGCTCCGGTCCTTGGCGATGTGGAGGGTCGAGACGAACTTGCCCGGGCTGAGGAGGCAGGACGAAAGGACGAGCGAGGCCGCGGCCACGAACGCGAAGCGCATGAACGACATGAATTTCTCCCCCCGGAAAATTAGCTCGGCTGTGTCGCCACAGCATATAGCGCGACCGCGGCCGCGTTGGAAACGTTGAGGCTCTCCATCCTCTCGCCGATCGGAAGCCGCGCCAGCGCGTCGCAATGCGCCTCGGTATTCTGGCGCATCCCCTCTCCTTCGGCGCCGAGGACCAGAACGACCCGTGCCGGCCCGACCGCCTCGGCAAGGGTCATCGACGCGTCCCCGGTCAGGCCGATTCGCCAGAAGCCCGATTCGGCCATCTCGTCGAGCGCCCGGGCGAGGTTGACCACCCGGACCCAGGGCACCGTCTCGAGCGCCCCGCTCGCCGCCTTGGCTAGGGCCCCCGATTCGGGCGGAGCGTGGCGGTCCTGGGTGACCAAAGCGAGAGCGTCGAACGCCGCGGCCGAGCGCAGGATGGCGCCGACATTGTGCGGATCGGTGACCTGGTCGAGGACCAGCAGGGGCCGTCGCTCGGGCGAATCCTGGAGCACGTCGGCAAGCAGCAGGTCGGGGAGCCGCTCGACCTCGGTGACCAGCCCCTGATGGGGGGCGTCGCGCGGCACCAGCCGGCCGAGGTCGGCCGCGTCGGCGAAGGTGAAGGGCACGTTCTTCGGGATCTCGACCTCCGCCGCCGCCTCGCGGGTCGCCCAGATCCGGACCACCTCGCGCTCGGGATTGGCGAGCGCCGCGGCGACCGCGTGCCGGCCCCAGAAGCGCGGTCGATTCTCGGGCTTCGAGGCGGTTCGGGCTTTGCGGCGCATGAGCCCGCCAATGGCCGCCCCGGCGTCGCCTTGCAAGCGCCACCCCTTTTCGCCGACGCGGTGAGCGGCTCGTCATTCCGGCGAAAGCCGGAATCCATGAACACCGACACCGCCATTTCGTCGCGATCCGAGTTCATGGATCCCGGATCAAGTCCGGGATGACAGTGGCCGCGCGAATTAACCCATGTTTATCCCCGATATCCCCGTTATCCACAGGCTCCGGCATCGATTCAGGGTTTGCCGCGACTCGCGATTCGGTGCCAATGTCCTGTTGTCGCAGGGAGCGGCCTTTCCGGAAACGGAGAGACACTCTCAACGACGATCCCGCGGAGAGCGGCGGAAGTCCTCGGACCGAAGCCGATCGAAGCGAGGTCCGGGCAACCGGAAGGAAGAAGCGCGAGGCGGCGGCTCCGGCCAATGCCGAACCCACTTTCCTTCGAGGGTCCGGCGAAACTGGAAGCCCCCGGGCCGAAGGTTTCGCGAAAGGACGACCGATGAAGTTCGCTTCAACGGACGTCCGATAGGGACCGAATATCGATGCCCCCGGGCGGAGATTTCGGATCCCGCAAGGGAACCGTGGCCAGCCTTCGGGCCAGGCGCGGGACCCGCAGGAACCGGACCCGGATCAGCAATGATCCTGCGAAGGAACCTGAGGGACCGACCGGGGCCGCAAGGCCTCGGCCGGAACCTCCCTGGGAAAGGCGGTCTCGCCTTCGGGCAGGACCGACGGACCTAGGGACAGTGGAGGCCGGCAGCGATGCCGGCCTCCATTTCGTTTTGGGGCCCGCGCGACGCGCCGCCCCTTCCCCGGCGACCCGTCGCCACTTCCCCTCTTCCTTCGCTGAGCTTGCTCCAGGCTCCAGTCCGGGCCGCCATTGTCGGACGAGCGCCGGCGCTTGCCTCCGGCGCCCCGGCGCCATTTTTTTAAAGAGAAGACACGAAGGGACAAGAAAGGGGGAACGGCGTCATCGCCCGATCCTTTTCTTGTCCCTTCGTGTCTTCCCTCAAAAATCCAGGGCCTGCCGGCCGGCGA
>DASQJV010000519.1:0-2445 GCA_035630855.1 Allosphingosinicella sp.
GGTCGATGAGGTCCTGGTGGAACTCGGTGGGCGGGTCGCCGAGGAGCTTGACGATCACCGGGGCGAAGATCGCGACCAGGACCAGGAAGATCAGGAACGCCGCGCCGGCGAGCGCCACCTTGTCCCGCCGCAGCCGCCGCCACGCGATCTGGCCGAGGGAACGGCCCTGGATCTCCTTGCCGCCCGCGCCTTCGGCGATCGCCTCGGGCCGCGCCTCCGCCGCGGAGCCGGTGACTTCCAGGGGTGCGGACACCTCCACCACCCCTTCCCGGCCTCGGAGCGCCCTAGAACTCGGGCGAGATTAACCGGTCAGTAGCTTCCGGTGGAGCCCGCTCGATAACGATCCGGATATCAAGGGGCGAGGCGGCGGGCTTTTCGGACGAGCGTGACCACGCCGTCGAGCATCTCCGTGAGCCGGTAGTCCTTGGGTGTGAACACCGCGGCGACGCCCTGCTCGAGCAACGAATCGGCGTCCTCGGGCGGGATGATGCCGCCGACGATCACCGGCACGTCGACCGCGCCCGCCACCCGCAGGCCCTCGACGACGGCGGGCACGACCGACAGGTGTGAGCCCGACAGCACCGAGAGCCCGACGACGTGCACGTCCTCCTGCACCGCGGCCGCGACGATCTGCGACGGCGTGAGCCGGATGCCCTGGTAGACCACCTCGAAGCCGACGTCGCGGGCGCGCACGGCCACCTGCTCGGCGCCGTTGGAGTGGCCGTCGAGCCCGGGCTTGCCGACGAGCATGCGCAAGCGCGTGCCCAGCTCCTCGCCGGTGGCCCGCACCCGCTCGCGGACGGCGGCTCGCGACAGAGCTTTCCGCATCTCGCCATTCCCACGGTTTCGTTCGGAGGTGGCAGAGTCTGCGCTCTTGCGCAATGTGGCGCCGCTCGGGGCAGGGCCGGCGAGCGATCAAGCGGGCGGGGGCGGCACTAGGAAGATTTTTACCCCGCGGGCGTATCCCATGCCGGCAAGACTCCGGGCGACACGCGCCGGTTTCGTAAGGCGAAGGACGATTAAGGTGACGGCGAGCCGGCTCGCGTCAAGGCAGGTCGAGAAATTGTGGGGGCGCGCCGAGCTCCCGCGAAGCTTCGGCGCGGCCTCGGCGGGCGGCGAGCCGATCGGCGAGATCTGGTTCCAGGACGGCCGAGGACCGGAGTCCGAGCTGCTCGTCAAATATCTGCTGACCCGCGAGAAACTGTCGATCCAGGTCCACCCCGACGGCGCGGCCGCCCGGGCGGCGGGCCATCGACGCGGCAAGGACGAGGCCTGGCTGGTCCTGGAAGCCGAGCCCGGCGCCCGGATCGGACTCGGCCTCAAGACAAGGATTTCGCCCGCCGAGCTGCGCAGCGCCATCGAGACCGGGACTCTTGAAGCCTTCGTCGACTGGCGCGAGGCGAAGGCCGGCGATTTCTATTATTCGCCGGCCGGCACGATCCACGCCCTCGGGCCCGGTCTGACGCTGGTCGAGATCCAGGAGAATGTCGATCTCACCTATCGCCTGTTCGATTACGGTCGCGAGCGCGAGCTCCAGGTCGAAGCGGGGGTGAAAGCGGCCCGTCCCGAGCCTTACCGGCCGCCGGCGGGGCGCCGCGAGATCGAGCCCGGGCGCGAGATCCTCGCGGAAGGCGGGGCCTTCGTGGTCGAGCGCTGGACCCGCGCCGCCGGCGGGCGGCTGGCCGGGGAGGTGGAGCGGCCGGTCTGGCTGGTGCCGGTGAGCGGGACCGGCCTGATCGACGGCCAGGCGCTGGAGCCGCCCTCGGTGTGGCTGATCGAGGACCAGAGCCGTGTCCGGATCGATCCCGGATCGGAGATATTGTTCGCCTATCCGGGCGCGAGCGTGATCGATTCGCTGTTCGTCGACACCCGGCGGTCGCGGCCGGTCGAGCGGATCGAGGAGCGGCGCCGCTACCGGCCGCCGCTGCGTCTCGAGCCGAGCTTCCGCTGATGCTCAACGGTTCGCCGCAAGTCCCGGAACTTGCCGACTCTCGGAGCTTTGTCGCGTTATGATGTACGCGTTCCCGATCCTCATCGCCCTGATGCTCAGCTACATGTTCTGGCTGGCCGCCTTCCGGCTAAGGCGCGACCGCCTCGCCGTCGCCCGCCTCTCGCGCCGGCCGCGGCGGCGGTAGCGAGCCCATTCTTAATTCCTCCCCGAGCTTGCTCGGGGAGGGGGACCATGCGCAGCATGGTGGAGGGGCAATTCTGACTCCGAATAACCCCTCCACCGCGCTTCGCGCGGTCCCCCTCCCCGAGACAAGCTCGGGGAGGAATGAGGGTGTCGCCCCCCTACCTCCGCCGGGCGCTCTCATAGGGCTCGGCCGTCACCGGATAGCCGATGCCTTCCGGGATGCAGACGAAGCGCTTGCCGCCGCGCTCCTCCACCCAGGGCGTGATCCTCTCCACTGCGTGACGTCCGGCATCGGCGCGTGCTTCCTCAAG
>DASQJV010000520.1:0-4076 GCA_035630855.1 Allosphingosinicella sp.
CAAGAGCGAAAGCTATGGCGCCATGCTTACGCGGAGTAAGCTGGCGCTCGCCTTTGTTGTCTTGGGCCTGCTTCATTCCCCAAAGGGTTGAGGCCAGCCCGACCGCCAGACCAGCAAATTTCAAAATGCTGAGAATGAGAATATTCGACATGAAACCCCCCGGTTCGAAAGTCGAATGTGGGGGCTAGTTTAATTCAAGTCTTATCTAAGCTCCACCGGTAAACACCCGTCGTCTCGCACCGGCGCAAAGGAAGGGCGGTGACCGCGCGGAGGAGGGTCGTTCAGAAGGCGCAAGAACCCCGCCACCAGAATTTGCCTGGTCCCCCTCCCGGCAAGGGCCGGGGAGAAGTTTCAACGCTGCTCCACCGGCACATAATCCCGCCGCACCGGCCCCGTGTAGAGCTGCCTCGGCCGGCCGATCTTCTGCTCGGGGTCGGAGATCATCTCGTTCCACTGGGCGACCCAGCCCACCGTCCGCGCCAGTGCGAAGAGGGCGGTGAACATCGAGGTCGGGAAGCCGATCGCCGAGAGGACGACTCCGGAGTAGAAATCGACGTTGGGGTAGAGCTTCTTCTCGATGAAATATTCGTCGCTGAGAGCGATCCGCTCGAGCTCGCGGGCGACGTCGAAGACCGGGTCGGTGACTCCGAGCTCCTTGAGGACCTCCTGGGCGGTCGCCTGCATCACCTTCGCCCGCGGGTCGTAATTCTTGTAGACGCGGTGGCCGAAGCCCATCAGGCGGAAGGGATCGTCCTTGTCCTTGGCGCGGGCGATGAACTCGGGGATGCGCTCGGGCCGGCCGATCTCGTGGAGCATGTTGAGCGCCGCCTCGTTGGCGCCGCCATGGGCGGGCCCCCACAGGCAGGCGATGCCGGCCGCGATGCAGGCGAAGGGGTTGGCGCCCGACGAGCCGGCGAGGCGGACGGTCGAGGTCGAGGCGTTCTGCTCATGGTCGGCGTGGAGGATGAAGATCCGCCGCATCGCCCGCTCGACGACCGGATTGACCTCATAGGGCTCGGCCGGGACCCCGAAGGTCATCCTCAGGAAGTTGCCGGTGTAGGTGAGGTTGTTCTGCGGGTACATGAACGGCTGGCCGAGCGTGTATTTGTAGGCCATGGCGGCGATCGTCGGCATCTTGGCGATCAGCCGGTGGCTTGCGATCATGCGCTGCTTGGGATCGGTGATGTCGGTCGAATCGTGGTAGAAAGCGGAGAGCGCCCCGACCACCCCGCACATCACCGCCATCGGATGGGCGTCGCGCCGGAAGCCGCGGTAGAAGGTCGCCAGCTGCTCATGGAGCATGGTGTGGCGCGAGATGGTGTAGGTGAAGGTCTCGAGCTCGTCCTTCTTCGGAAGCTCGCCGTTCAAGAGCAAATAGCAGACCTCCATGAAGGTCGAATGCTCGGCGAGCTGGTCGATCGGATAGCCGCGGTGGAGGAGGATGCCCTCGTCGCCGTCGATATAGGTGATCGCGCTCTCGCAGGCGGCGGTCGAGGTGAAGCCGGGATCGTAGGTGAAGGCGCCGGTCTCCGCATAGAGCTTGCGGATGTCGATGACGTCGGGGCCGACCGAGCCCTGGCGAACGGGAAAGGCGTGGGAATTGCCCTCGCCGAGGGTGAGAGTGGCGTTTCCGTCGGCCATCTTATTCTGCTCCGTCCATCCGGTCCGCGATTCGGGCGAGGCTTTCCTCGCGCCCAAGCAGGACCAGAACATCGAATATGCCGGGCGAGGTCGCCCGTCCGGTGAGCGCGGCGCGAAGCGGCTGCGCCACCTGGCCGAGCTTGGCCCCGGCGCTTTCCGCTGTGCTGCGCACCGCCGCCTCTGTGGCGAGCGCCGTCCATTCGTCAAGCGCATTGAGCGCGGCCCAGGCCCGGGCGAGCAGTCGGGGCGAGTCGCCGGCGAGCAGCTGGGCCGCCTTCTCGTCGAAATCCAGCGGACGGGACTGGAACAGGAAGGTCGAGTTCTCAGCAAGTTCGTTGAGGTTCTTCGCGCGGGGCTTGAGCTCCGGCATGGCCTTCACGAGAAGCTCGATCTCGGCCGTGCCGAGGTCGCGGCCGATCAGCTTCGCGATCCGCGGGGCGGTGAGCCCGGCGAGCCGGCCGTCATCCGCCTCGCGGATATAATGGCCGTTGAGATTCTCGAGCTTCTTGACGTCGAAGCGCGACGGCGACTTGCCGACCTGGGCGAGGTCGAACCATAAGATCGCCTGCTCTTTGGAGATCACCTCGTCGTCGCCATGGCCCCAGCCCAGGCGGAGCAGATAGTTGAACAGGGCCTCGGGCAGGATCCCGAGCTCGTCGCGATAGGCGTCGACTCCGAGCGCTCCGTGGCGCTTGGAGAGCTTGGCGCCGTCGAAGCCGTGGATCAGCGGGACATGGGCGTAGACGGGCTCCGGCCAGCCCATCGCCCTGACGATGGCGAGCTGGCGGAAGGCGTTGTTGAGATGGTCGTCGCCGCGGATGACGTGGGTCACGCCCATGTCGTGGTCGTCGACGACGACGGCGAGCATGTAGGTGGGGCTGCCGTCCGAGCGGAGCAGGACCATGTCGTCGAGCTCGGCGTTCTGGACGGTGACCCGGCCCTGGACGAGGTCGTCGATGGCCGTCTCGCCTTCCCTGGGCGCCTTGAGGCGGACGACGAAGGGTCCCTCTCCGGCCGGCGCGCCGTCGCGCCAGGGGCTCTCGATGCGGTAGGGCCGGCGCTCGGCCTGGGCCTTCTCGCGCCCGGCCGCGAGCTGCTCGGCGGTCATGTAGCAGCGATAGGCATGGCCGCGGGCGACCAGCTCGTGGGCGGCCTCGGCGTGTCGGGCCTGGAATTGCGACTGGTAATATTCGTGGCCGTCCCAGTCGATCCCGAGCCATTTCAGCCCGTCGAGGATGACGTCGATCGCCTCCTGGGTGGAGCGGGCGGCATCGGTGTCCTCGATGCGCAGCAGGGCCCGGCCGCCGTGGTGGCGGGCGTAGAGCCAGCTGAACAGGCCGGTCCGGGCGTTGCCGATATGAAGGAAGCCGGTCGGCGAGGGCGCAAAGCGGGTGACGACCTCGCCGGGCTGGAAGGTTGCGCTCAAGCGCCTTTTCTCCAAGGATGCAGGGCCATGACGGCCG
Organism: Allosphingosinicella sp.; assembly: GCA_035630855.1. Lineage (GTDB taxonomy): Bacteria > Pseudomonadota > Alphaproteobacteria > Sphingomonadales > Sphingomonadaceae > Allosphingosinicella. The sequence goes on from DASQJV010000520.1 coordinate 3,105, forward strand.
GTGACGGATGGGCCCCTAGCATAGCGGATCATAGCCGTCATCCCGGCGAAGGCCGGGACCCGTGAACACGGACGCCCTTCGCCGTCATTCCGGCGAAGGCCGGAATCCATGAACACGGGCGCATTCGATTCGTTCGCCGACCTCGGTGTTCATGGATCCCGGATCAAGTCCGGGATGACGAAAATGTCCGCCCGCCTCGAAACCCTCGCCGACTCGGAGCGCGACCAGCTGCCGCTCTGGCTTCCGGTCGGCCTCGGCCTCGGCACCGCCAGCTGGTTCGCTCTGCCCGACGCCCGGGCCTGGACCGCTTTCCTGCTCCTCGCTGCGGCCCTGGCGCTGGCGCCGCAGGCGCTCGCTCCAGGCACGCGCTGGAGCCGGTCCGTCTCGATCTTCTGCCTGGCCGCGATCCTCGGCTGCGCCAACATCTGGTGGAAGGCCGAGCGCTCCGCGGCGCCGGTGCTGAGCCAGCCGCGGGCGGCCGAGTTCGACTCGAGGATCGAGAGCTTCCAGCGGCTGCCGGCGCGAGGCCTGGTCCGGCTGCTGGTGAAGCCGGCCGAGGATAGCGGGCTTCCGCCGCGCCGCAGGGTCAATGTCGATTCGGCGACGGCTCCCGCCGGGATCGAGGCCGGGGCGACGGTGCGGCTGCGCGGCTATCTGATGCCGCCCGCGCCGGCGGCCGTCCCGGGAGGCTATGATTTCGCGCGCGCCGCCTGGTTCCAGGGGATCGGCGGCACCGGCCGCGTCACCCTGGTCCGGCTGGTCGCGCCCGCGGACGAAAAGGGCTGGCGCGCCCGCCTGGCCGACATGCGCCAGCGCCTCGCCGACCATGTCAGGGCCCGGCTTCCAGGCGCTTCCGGCGGAATCGCCGCCGCCCTCGCCACCGGCGACCAGGGCGGCATCCCCGAAGCGGACGCCGAGGCGATGCGCCGCTCGGGCCTCGCCCATCTGCTCTCGGTGAGCGGACTCCACCTG
>DASQJV010000521.1:0-9447 GCA_035630855.1 Allosphingosinicella sp.
AGGCCATCCGCGCGACACGGTCGCGACCCTGGCGGCGCGGTCCGACGGTCACCACGTCGATGACCCGCGGCCGGATCGCCGCAGCCTCCGCGGCGCTGATCCTGCCGAGCGACTGGACCATCGACTCGAACGGCCCGAGCCCGCTTCCGGCCGGGGTGATCATGGCGAAATGATAAGCGGTGTCCGAATCCCAGCGATAGGCGACGACCGTGAGGTCGACCTGGCCCGACTGGGTGTTGACCCGGGCGGTCGAATAAGCGGCGGGGATGGAGTTGATCGTCGTTTCGCGAGGCTGGGCATAGCTGACCTGGGTTTGCTGGCCGACGATCGAGCGGAATACCTGGTCGATATAGCCGCGCAGGTCGCCGCCGAGCCGGCCGCCGCCGAACTGCGCCTGGCCGCTTTGCCCGACGATGCTGACCGCCCGGGCGCCGTTCTGCATGCCGTAGCCGCTGGGGACGGCGAAGCGCAGCCTGAGGTCGGGGTGGGTGAAGGTACGGCCGTCGATCACCCCCTGTTTGGGATCGTCGTCGACCATCATTCCGTCGATCTGGGCGAGGAAGGCATCGCGGTTCCTGAGGCCGGCGCCCGCCCGCCCGGTGCCCTGCGCCGTCTTGGTCGCCCTCGTCACCCGGTCGGCGCTGAGCGGGTGGCTCCGGGCCCAGCTCGGAGTCGAGCGCTCGTCGTTGCGGCCGACCACCCGCGCCTCGAGCGATGTCGCGGCGCCCAGCGAGCCGAGGAAGCTGGCCGACGCCGTCGGGTCGTAGCCGGCGGCGGCGATGTAGCGCACGCCGAGATCGTCGGCCTCGAGCTCCTGGCTGCGCGAATATTTGAGCACCACGCCCTGGCTGATCTGGCCCGCGAAGCCGCCGAGCTGGCTCGATCCGGTGACGACTCCGACGCCGACGGCGAGGATCTGGCTGAGGATGCTTGCCCGCTTGCGCTCGGAGCTGTGGCGGGCGGCGATATGGCCGGCCTCGTGGCCGAGCACCGAGGCGAGCTCCGCCTCGTCATTGGCGAGTCCGACCAGCTGGCGGGTGACGTAGAGATAGCCGCCGGGGACCGCGAAGGCGTTCATCACCGGTGAGTTCAGGGTGGTGATCTTGAAGGCGTTGCCGCCGTCGGTGATGTTGCTCTGGGCGGTGACTCGCGCTCCGACCTGCTTGATGTAGGCGCTGCGCGCGCTATTCTCCTCGCCGCCGAACTCCTCGACGATCTGCGGGTGCTGCTTGGCGGCGGTGGCCGCGGTGCTCTGGGAAATGCTGCGGGTCTTGCCCTGGGCCGAAGCGGGCGCGTTGCCGGCGACCGAAGCGATGGTGGCGAGCGAGACGGACAGCGCGAAGAGCGCTTTCATCTTCATGCGGGATACTCCTCAGACAGGACGATTCGTCGCCGTGAGGAACGGGGACTCGGGCGCGGAGTTCCGTTAGCCTATCTCGAGATACTTCGCTCGGCGATCCGCGAGGACCTCTTTTCTCGACAGTCCGGCCAGTGCGTCCAGCTCCTCGGCGACGGCTTCGCCGAGGGCGGCGATCGCTTCGGCCGGGTTCCGGTGGGCTCCGCCGACCGGCTCGGGGACGATCCGGTCGATCACCCCCAGCGCCTTCAAATCCTGGGCCGTCACCCGCATCGCCTCGGCGGCGTCGGCTGCCTTCTCGGCGGTCCGCCAGAGGATCGAGGCGCAGCCTTCCGGAGAGATGACGGCGTAAACGCTGTGCTCGAGCATCAGCACCCGGTTGGCGGTGGCGATGGCGATGGCCCCGCCCGACCCCCCTTCGCCGACGATCGCCGCGACCATCGGCACGCCGAGGGCGAGGCAGGCCTCGGTCGAGCGGGCGATCGCCTCGGCCTGGCCGCGCTCTTCGGCCTGGACGCCGGGGAAGGCGCCGGGCGTGTCGACGAGGGTGACGACCGGGATACCGAAGCGGTCGGCAAGCTCCATCAGGCGGATCGCCTTCCTGTAGCCTTCCGGCTTGGCCATTCCGAAATTGTGGGTGAGCCGGCTTGCCGTATCGTCGCCCTTCTCATGGCCGATCAGCATGACCTTGCGGCCGCGCAGCCGGCCCAGCCCGCCGACGATGGCGGCGTCCTCGGCGAAGTTGCGGTCTCCGGCCAGCGGGATGAAGTCCTCGGCCAGAGCGGCGACATAATCCTTGAAATGGGGCCGGTCGGGATGGCGCGCGACCTGCGTCTTCTGCCACGGGGTCAGCCGGGCATAGGTGTCGCGGAGCATCCGGTCCGACTTGACCTCGAGCCGTCCGATCTCGGAGTCGATGTTGAGGTCGCTGTCCTCCGCCGTCTCGCGCAGCTCCTCGATGCGGTTGTCGAGCTCGGCGATCGCTTTTTCGAAATCGAGGAAGGTGGGCATGGTCGGTCGCGGGGTTAGGCCGGTGCGGGGTTTGCGTCAACGCGGCCCGTCATCCCGGCGAACGCCGTTCCGTCATTCCGGCGAAAGCCGGAATCCATGAACACTGCCGGAAGAAACTTCGCGCGACCGTGTTCATGGATCCCGGGTCGAGCCCGGGATGACGGCCTCACTTCTTCCGCCCCGCATCGGCGAGCGGGTGCCTCTCGTTGACCAGGTCGATCAGCCGGCGGCTGTCGACATGGGTGTAGATCTGGGTGGTGGCGATGTCGGCATGGCCGAGAAGCATCTGGAGCGCCCGGAGGTCGGCGCCGCCTTCGAGCAGATGGGTGGCGAAGGCGTGGCGAAGGACGTGCGGACTGACCCGCTCCGGCGGCACTCCGGCCGCGGCGGCGAGCTCCTTGAGCAGCTGGTGGAGGCGGACGCGGGTGAGATGGCTCTTGCCGGAGGGGAACAGCCAGAGGCCGTCCGTCGGGACGAGAGCGGCCCATTCGGCGACCGCGGCCCGGGCTCGGTCCGAGATCGGGACGAGCCGCTCCTTCGCGCCCTTGCCGCGGAGGATCAGGAAGGGCTTGTCGGGGTGGACGGCGTGGCGGGGGAGCGAGACCAGCTCGGTCGCCCGCATGCCCGAGCCGTAGAGCAGTTCCACGAGGGCGGTCAGGCGGAGGGCGGCGGCTCCGGACTCCTCGGTGCGGCGGCGGTCGAGCTCGGCGAAGAGCGCTCCGACGGCGCCATGGTCGAGGATCTTGGGCAGTGGCCGCCCGCCGGCCGGGCGCGGCAGGGCGGCGGAAGGATCGTCGGCGCGAAGCCCCTCGTCGTGGAGGAAGCCGTAGAAGCGGCGCAGGGCGGCCGACTTGCGCGCCACCGTCGTCCGCTTGAGCGGAAGCCAGGCCTCGGACAGGCGCTTCAGGGCCTCCGGCGGCGCGCCAGACAGATTGCCGCCGAGAAGCTCGGAGGCGCCGCGCAGGTCGCGCTCATAGGCGAGTCGGGTGTTGAGGGCGGCGCCGGCCTCGGCCGCGAGCATCTCGAGGAAGGCGGCGATCAGCCGCCCGTCCTCGCGAACCGCGCTCACAGCCGGGTCATCGCCTCGGCGGCGATCATCCGCGCCTCATAGTCGAGCCCGACCTGGGTCAGGGCGCGCAATATCTGGTAGAGATGCTCGGGCGGGACCCCGCGCCAGCTCGGAGTCTGCATGCCGACTCCGGCGAGGAGGGCGACGGTCCCGGGCTGGTTCGCGCGGCCGGCGGCGGCGATGAGGTTGGCCCAGCGGCTTCGCGGCGCCGAGGCGACCCCGAAAGGCACCGGATCGTCGAGCCGGCCGAGGCCGGCCAGGGCCGCGACCAGCATCCGGCCGCGATGGCTGTCGGCGCTGTCGGTGAAGGACTCGATCCGGCTCGCCGAGAGGTCGACGACGGGCCTCGGAGCGCCGACGGCGAGGATCGACCAGGCGCGCTGGCCGTCGTCGCCGTCGAGGCCGTCCGCGACCGGGCCCCAGCGGGCGGCGTAGCGGTCGTAGCCGCCCGACATCATCGCCCCGAGGAGATCGTCGGTGCGGTTGCCGCGATCGGCGGAGACCGGGATCCGCGCGGCGGCGGCGGCGGTCAGGACGAAGCGGCCGTAACGGTCCTCGCCTTCGCTCCACAGGGCGCGCATCGCGTCGACCCGGTCGTCGACCGAGCCTCCGACATAGGCCTTGCGGAGGCGGCCGCCGACGCTGGCCTCGATCTCCGACGGGTCGGTGCGGTCGGCGAGCAGGCTGTGCATCTCGACCAGCGAGGCGTTGGAGAAGACTCCGAGCACCGCGGCGCGCTGGGCGGCTTCGATGCGCTGCTCGAGCGGGATCATCGGCGCCCGCGCCTGCCACGCCCAGACCGCCGGGCCGGCGCGGTTCATCAGCTCGACCGGAATCTCGAGGCCGGTGGCGCTGGCGAGGCCGAAGCGCCAGCTGTCGAGCGCGTCGACACCCTGCCACTCGATGGTCACCGCCCGGCGGGTGTTGGTGCCGGCGCCGATCACCTTCTCGGCGAGCAGGGTGTCGATCCCGCCACCGCTCCGGCGCCGCGCCTGCTCGATCAGCTGGCTCGCGCGCGCGGCGTCGCCCTCCAGCGAGGCGCACATCGCGTCGGCGAGCGGCCAGACCGGCTGGTCCGAGACCTTGCGGCCGGGTCCGACGAGGGGGCAGAGCGCCGCCGGGTCGGCGGTGGCGAGCGCGGTCTGGACCGCGACGCTGAACATCCGCGGCGTGAAGCGGTCGACGTCGACGGCCTGGACGAGCATCCGGGCGCTGTCCGCCTCGCCCATCCGGAGCAGCAGCCAGGCGCGCTCGGCGACCCAGTCGACCTCGTTGACCTGCCTCGGCGAATTCGTCTCGGAAAGCAGGGCGCGGCGAAGCAGGATCGAGGTCCAGCGCGACGGCAAAGGCGCGTTGAGCCGGCCCATCAGCCCGCCGAGGAAGCGGCCGTTGGCGCCGCCGAAGGCGTCGAGGCCGAGCCCCCAATTGCCGGGACGAAGCGGCCCGACCGGATTGGTCGGGCGGCGCGAGCCTTCCGGAATCTCGATCGGCGGCGGCACCACCTGCTGAGCCAGGGCCTCCAGGTCCTCGGCCGCGGAATCCTCGACCTCGAGCCCGTCGTCGGGGCTCGGCGCGGCGGACGGAGCCGCGGGCACCGGCGCGGGCGCGGAAGGCGAAGGAGTCGCGGGAGTCGCGGGCGTGCCGGGCGCCGGTTCCTTCGGCGCGGGCGGCGGCGGATCGCCGAAGCCGGGCGGCAGCAGCGATTCCGGGCCCTTTTCGCGCTGGCCCATCGCCGGGATGGCGAAGGCCAGCGCCGCCCCCCCGGCGAGGAGGAGGAGCCTAGCCCGCCAGGGCTTCATTGGTGACGTCCTGCTCGATACGCTGGGTCGGCACCTCGGTGTCGCGGAAGCCGAGCCAGACCAGCCAGCCCAGGAAGAGGAGGACCAGAGCGAGGAGCAGCTTCGGAACGATCGATGTACGGCGCCGCGGCGGGGGTGAGATACGCATGGCCGGCCTTTTGCCCCACGACCCGCCCCCCTGTATAGCCCCTGCCGCCATGCAAGCGCCGCCCAGCCCCGCCGGACGACCGGCCGAACGATCGATCGTCCTCGTCGGCCTGATGGGGGTCGGCAAGTCGACCGTCGGACGCCGGCTGGCGAGGAGGCTCGGCCTGCCCTTCGTCGATTCGGACGAGGAGATCGAGCGCGCCGCCGACCATGAGATCGGCGAGATTTTCGACCGCTTCGGCGAGGCCGGCTTCCGCGACGGCGAGCGGCGCGTGCTCCGCCGGCTGATCGACGGCGGGCGCAAGGTGATCGCGACCGGCGGCGGAGCGTTCATGGATTCCGAGACGAGGGCCCTGATCCTCGACCGCTGCATCGCAATCTGGCTGGAGGCCGAGATCGAGACCCTGGCGGAGCGGGTCGCCCGGCGCGAGACCCGGCCTTTGCTCGCCGGCAAGGACCCCCTGCCCCTGCTTCGCGAGCTCGCCGAGCTGCGCAACCCGATCTATGCCGAAGCGCATCTGCGAGTCCGCAGCGAGTCCGGGCCGCACGAACGGACCGTCGAGCGGATCGTCGAGGCGCTGGCGGAGCGGGCCCGATGAGGCGGGTCGAGGTCGCGCTCGGCGAGCGCAGCTACACCGTCGCCATCGAGCCCGGCCTGCTCGATCGCTCGGCCGAGCTGCTCGAGCCTTATGCGCGCAACGGACGGATCGTGGCGGTCTCGGACGAGACCGTCTGGGCCGCTCAGGGGGCCCGGCTCTCGGGATCGGGGCTCGACGTCGTTCCGGTCCTGGTTCCGGCGGGAGAGTCGAGCAAGAGCTGGGCGCGGCTCCAGGACGTGACCGAGCGGCTGCTCGAGCTCGGAGTCGAGCGCGGCGATTCGATCCTCGCCTTCGGCGGCGGAATGGTCGGCGACCTCGCCGGCTTCGCCGCCGCGATCCTCAAGCGCGGCTGCGCCTATGTGCAGGCGCCGACCAGCCTGCTCGCCCAGGTCGATTCCTCGGTCGGCGGCAAGACCGCGATCAACGCCTCGGCGGGCAAGAATCTGATCGGCGCCTTCCACCAGCCCGCCGCCGTGCTGATCGACCCTTCCACGCTCGACACCCTGCCGGAACGGGAGCTCCGAGCCGGCTATGCCGAGGTGGTGAAATACGGCCTGATCGGCGACCCCGGCTTCTTCGCCTGGTGCGAGTCGAACGGGGGCGCGCTGCTGGCCGGCGACCCGGAAGCCCGGCTCGTCGCGATCGGGACCTGCGTGTCGGCCAAGGCGGCGATCGTCGCCGAGGACGAGCTCGAGACGAGCGGGCGCCGGGCCCTGCTCAATTTCGGCCATACTTTCGGCCACGCCCTGGAGGCCGAGAGCGGCTTCGCGATGCTCCACGGCGAGGCGGTGGCGCTCGGAATGGCCCTCGCCTTCCGCTTCTCGGCGGAGCGGGGGCTGTGCGGAGCTGAGGAGGCGGAGCGGGTGGCGACCCATCTCGAGTCGGCGGGGCTTCCGACGCGGCTCGAGGGCGTGAGCGCGGAGCGGCTCGTGGGGCGCATGGCGGGCGACAAGAAAGCGAGCGGCGGCCGGGTGGCGTTCGTCCTGACGAGGGGGATCGGCGAGGCTTTCGTGGACCGCTCGGTGGAGCTTGGCGAGGTGGAGGCGTTCCTGGAGCGGGAGCTATCCCGTCATTCCGGCGAAAGCCGGAATCCATGAACACCGACGTCGAGGATTGATTCCGCCCGTGTTCATGGATCCCGGGTCAAGCCCGGGATGACGATCAGTCCCTCGCCCCGAGCGGGTTGTCCGGGCCGAACATATTCTCCTTGAGCGCATGGATGTCGCCCGAGGCGGTCTGGCTGTCGAGCCGCTCGCGGTCGCGGTCGCGATATTCCCGCTCGACCCGGTCGACCTCCGCCGAATCGATGCAGAAGAGGGCGAGCGCCTCGCGCGCCATCGCGACGGCCGATTCGAACACCTCGCGGACCGTCGACTGGAGGTCGAGCGGGGCGAGCTCCATCAGGTGGAGCCGGTCGAAGGCCCTCACGAACACCGCCGCCTGGGGGAAGGCCTCGAGGATCGGCTCGAGCCGGTGAGCGGTCGGGTAGCGGCCGTCGAGGCAGAACAGGATCGCTTTGGCGTCGCCGGCGCCGGCGAGCCGGAGCAGGTCGAGGCGGGTGCCGTCGCCATAATAGACCTTCGAGCCGAAATCGCCGCTGATCTCGATCTGGCTGGGCTTGGAATCGATGAGGGTGACGCTGATCCCCTTGGCCATCAGCATCTGGGCGACGGTCTGGCCGAAGCGGCCGTAGCCGACGACGATCGCCTGGGTCGGGCCGGAAAGCTCCGGCCCCTCGAGGCCGTCGCCGTCGCTGCGGCCCGAGCGGCGGTCGAGCCAGTCGTTGAGCATCATCAGGAACGGCGTCGTCGCCATCGAGACGGTGACGATGGCTCCGAACAGGCTCGCCGCTTCCGGCTCGATCAGCAGGGCGCTCTGGGCGGCGGCGAAGAGGACGAAGCCGAACTCGCCGCCCTGGCTGAGCAGCAGTCCGAGCTTAAACGCCCGGCGCGACTTCATCCCGAAGGCCCGGGCGAGGCCGAAGAGGATGGCCGCCTTCACCGCGATCAGGGCGGCCGCCATTCCGATCACGAACAGGGGCCGGGCGGTGATCACGCCGAGGTCGAGCATCATCCCGATCGCGACGAAGAACAGGCCCAGCAGGATCGAGCGGAACGGGTCGACGTCGGCCTCGATCTCGTGCCGGTAGGGCGAATCGGCGAGCATCACTCCGGCGATGAAGGCGCCGAGCGCGGTCGAGAGGTGGAGGGCCTCCATCACCGCGGCGCTGGCGAGGACGATGAACAGGCCGGCGACGACGAACAATTCGCGTTCGCTGATCCGGCCGACGAGGCGGAACAGCGGGTTGATCAGGAAGCGGCCGGCGAGGACGAGTCCGGCGATGGCGGCGATCGTGTAAAGTCCGAGCTGCCAGCCCGGCGGCGCCATCGGATCGGCGGGCGCCCGCGACAGGGCGGCGATGATCGTGATCAGGGGAACGATCGACAAATCCTGGAAGAGCAGGATCGAGAAGGCGCGCTCGCCGGCGGGCGTGTTGATCGAGCCGTCGGAGCGGAGGCTCGGAAGCACCTGAGCGGTCGAGGACAGAGCGAGCGGCAGGCCGAGGGCGAGCGAGGCGGCGAGGCTGAATCCGGAGGCGAGCCAGACGAGGCCGGTGATGGCGAGCCCGCTCGCCGCGACCTGAAGCAGGCCGAGCCCGAATATGTCCTGCTTCAGCCGCCACAGCCGGCTCGGATGGAGCTCGAGCCCGACCAGGAAGAGGAGCAGGACGATCCCGAAATCGGCGATGTGGAGCATCTCCTCGGGCGCGCTGATCAGCCCGAGGCCGTGCGGGCCGACGACCGCGCCGGCGACGAGATATCCCAATACCGCACCCAGCCCGAAGCGGCGGAACAGCATGACGAAGACCAGCGCCGCGCCGAGGATGATCACTCCGTCGCGCAGCAGCAGGGTGGCGGCCTGGGCGCCTGCGCCGGCGGCCTCCATCAGCCGCCTTTCGCCCGCGCCGCGGCCTCGGCGGCGGCGTCGAAGGCGAGGAGGATCGAGGCGTGTCGGGCGGGCACCCGCCGGGCTTCGGCGAAGACCTCCAGGCCCGGCCAGTCGCCCGGACGCTCGTCCTTCCCGGCCAGATAGGCGGCGAGCGAATCGCGCGCTTCCCGAAGCTCGGCCTGGGTCCGGCCCAGCGCGTGGGCGCCCATCAGCGAGGCCGAGGCCTGGCCGAGCGCGCAGGCCCTCACCTCCTGGCCGAGCTCGGCCACCCGGCCCTCCCGGTCGAGAGCGACGTCGACCGCGACCCTGCTTCCGCAGACCGGCGAGCTCTTCTCGACGCTCGCCTGCGGATGCTCGAGCCGCCCGAGATGCGGGATCGACGAAGCGAGTCGAAGGATGTCGCGGCTGTAGAGGGCGCTGGGCACGGGAGGGCTATAAATCGAGGTTAAGCCGGGCGCCACTCAAGTTCCCATCCGTCATCCCGGGCTTGACCCGGGATCCATGAACGCCGCCGTG
>DASQJV010000522.1:0-2639 GCA_035630855.1 Allosphingosinicella sp.
GAAGCCGGGATAGACGCCCTGGGTGGTGGTGACGAACGGCTGGCCGCTCTGGCGGCTGTCCTCGACGACGGGCGCCTCGAGGCTCTTGGCGTGGAGCTTGTAGTGGAGGGCGACGACGTCCTGGTCGGTGATCTTCGGACCCGAGCCGGCGGCGAGAGTCCGGATCGAGACTCCGCTTGCGGTCTTCACCGGCTGGAAGGCGCTCGTGCCCCACCAGGCCAGGGCCGCGGCCAGGGCGACGAGCACCGCCAGGGCGATCCAGAGCTTGGCGACCGAGCCCTTCTTCAGGGGACGAAGCGGTACGGCGGTGACGGACATTCTCGATCCCCTGAAATGACGAAGGGCGGCGATACATCGCCGCCCTCGCGTGGTGCAAGCGCCGCTTTCGCGGCGGGCAGGCTAGCGGGCCGCGCCGCCGCCGTCGCGCTCGGCGCGCTTGCGCTCGAGCTTGCGGGCGCGGCGGATCGCCGCGGCGCGCTCGCGGGCGCGCTTCTCCGACGGCTTCTCGTAATGACGGCGGAGCTTCATCTCGCGGTAGACGCCCTCGCGCTGCAGCTTCTTCTTGAGCGCCCGCAGCGCCTGGTCGACATTGTTGTCGCGAACGATGATTTGCATAAAAGCCCGTCACTCTCCGTCGAAAAGCATTTCTGCGGCAACCCCTTGGGCCGCCCCTTGCGAAAATGCCGATAGCATAAAAATCGGTCCGTCGCGAGACTCGTCCCGCGCCGTTGCGAGGGGGCCGTTAGCAGGGGCGGCGGAAAGGATCAAGAGGCGGTCCCGTTGGCCTGTACGGACACATTCCGATATCTGTCTGTACAATGGTTCGCCCGCCTCGAGCCGTGGCCGGTAGAACAAAAAAAGAACTTTCCTGCAGCACCCCGAATCGGGCATATAATCGGGATGGCCGACTCATAGGCCCTGCCGCCGCGCCTGCTCGAGCTGTTGGAGGACATGCCGCTGGAGGAGCTGGCCTTCACGCCGGTGCCGGTGAAGCCGCGCCACGACGGCTGGACGGTGGAGCGACAGAAATGGTTCATCCTTCGGCTCGCGCTGGGCGGCTGCGTCAGCGTCGCGGCGAGGGGCGTCGGGATGACCTGCAAGAGCGCCTATCGCCTCCGCGGGAAGCCCGGCGCGGAGAGCTTCGCCGCCGCTTGGCGGCGGGCGCAGGGCTGGGGGCAGGACCGGACCGTCGACGTCGCCCTCGAACGCGGCCTGCTGGGCGAGCGGGTGCCGATCGTCCGCAACGGCCGGGTCGTCGGCGAGATCCGCCGTCCCGACAACCGGCTGGCGATGGCCGTCCTAAACGCCCTCGACCGGCGTGCGGTCGCACGGCCGCTGACGCCCGGCGCGGAGGCGGCGCTCTTGCGGCTGGCGGAGGTGGCGGAAAAGTCGGGCCCGTACTGAAAACAAAGGATTCATCGCCCGACATGCGTGTCCTTTGTGTCCTTTCGACCCGCTCAGGGCTTGCCGATGACGGCCCCGACGGCCGCCACCCGCTCGACATCCTCATAAGCGGGCTGATCGAGCAGCTCGCCGAATATGTCCGGGTCTATCTCGGCGTAGCGGAGCGTGCAGCCGAGCTCCGGCAGCTGCTCTGCCAGCGCCTCGCGCAAGGCATCGCGGCCCTCCGAGATGGCGCTGCCCGTGTAGAGCAGCACCGTGCCGCCGGGCTCGATCCTCCGGGCGGCGGCCAGCGCCCAGTCGAGCGAGAGTCGGGCGCCGTGCATGTCGCCGCCGTCGCGGTAGAGGCGTTTGGCCGGGTCGGCGACGAAGGGCGGGTTGGCGATGACCAGGTCGACCGGCCCCTCGACTCCGTCGAGCCCGCTCGCTTCCGCCGTCTCCAGCTCCACCCCCGCGTGGCGGGCGTTGATCCGGGCGAAGCGCAGGGCGAGCGGGTTGATGTCGGTGGCGGTGAGCCGGGCGCCCGCAACCGTCCCGGCCGCCATGATCGCCCCGACGCCGCTGCCGGCGCCGAGGTCGACGAGTCGCCGAACGGAAGCCGGAGGGGGAAGCTCGGAGCTCAGGAAGCGGACGTAGCGGTAGCTGTCGGGACCGAAGAAGACGGAATCGGCTTCGTCGGTCGGGTAGGCCGAGTGGAGGAACAGCCGCTCCTCCACGGACGCCACCCGCACCCGGCTCCGGAAGAGGCCGCCCTTCCTCGATACCATGCCGCTTCGTTCGAGCGCCTCGAGGAGCGCCGCCGGAAGCAGCCCTTCCTCGAAAGGCAGGCTCCAGCCGAAGACGTCGCGAAGGCCGGCGGCGATCCGGTCGGGCGAGCGCTCCAGCACCCGGCGGTGGGTCTCGGGCGTCGGAGCGACGAAGCGATAGCCCGCCCCGGCCAGCCCCTCCAGCAAGGCGAGCAGGGCGCCGTCGGGGTCGGTCACCAGAGCTCGGCGCGATACCGCTCGAAGCAGCGGGCGCCGCAATGGAGCCGGATCAGCGCCCCTTCGGCGATGGCCGTCGCCCGGCGCGGATCCTCCTCGACGAGCGGTCGGAGCGCCTCCCGGTTCCAGGCTTCGCTATGCTTGACGTCGAGCACCGCATGGACGTCGAAATAGCGCCTTTCCGCCGGCGTGAAGCCGAGCCGGCGGAGCCCGGCGGCGGTGGCTGCGGAGCGGTCCGGGGCGGTCAGCTCGATC
>DASQJV010000523.1:0-10118 GCA_035630855.1 Allosphingosinicella sp.
CCGTCATGCCAGCGGAAGCTGGCATCCATGCTGCCTCCGCGCCTCCCCGAAGGCTCGGCATGGACCCCGGCCTTCGCCGGGGAAGGCCGTCTCCAGGATCCGGCGCGGGCGCCAGGGGCGGCGCTCAGCCATCGCGTCCGCGCCATTCGCTCGCCAGCAGAGCGAAATAGGAATCGTCCAGCCAGCGGCCGTTGCACAGGAAGCTCTCGCGGAAATGGCCTTCCTGGCGGAAGCCGAGCGAGCGCAGGAGCGCGACCGAGGCGGCGTTCTCCGACGCGGCGATTCCGACGAAGCGGTGGATCTGATGCGCTTCGATGAGCCAGCCGATCAAGGCCTCGACCGCTTCGCGCGCATAGCCTCGGCGCTGGAAGGCCGGCAGAATCCGCCAGCCGAGCTCGACCTGGCGCTCGCCCGGGACTCCGAAGCCGACTCCGAGGTCGCCCGCCACCGCGCCGTCCTCCCGGCGCTCGACGACGAAATTATACCAGGGCCCGCCCGGCTCGGTCTCGCCGGGCGCCTTGGCCAGCATGTCGGCGATGAGGCCGGTGAGGAAGCCCCGCGGGTCGTCGCGCGGGCTGAGATAGCGGGTCATCTCGGGGTCCGACCAGCCGGGCAGCAGCGGTTCCAGGTCGGAGTCGCGCGGCCGGCGCAGGATCAGTCGGTCGCCGGCGGCGAAGATCACTGCTCGCTCCGCAGGCGCAGGAGGCGCTCGCGCACCTCTTCGATCGGGTGGGCGGCCGCCTGCGCCCGGCTCGACCTCAGGCGCGGATAGCCGGCTTCGGCGTCGGCGATCAGCTCCTTGACGAAGGCGCCGGAGCGGACCTCGCGGAGGATCCGGCGCATCTCGGTCCTCGTGTCGGCGGTGACGATCCGGGTCCCGCCCTTGAGGGCGCCGAGCTCGGCCGTGTTGGAGATCGCCTCGCGCATCCCGGCTATGCCGCGCTCATAGATGAGATCGGCTATCAACTTCACCTCTGTAAGGCACTCGAAATAAGCGATTTCCGGCGAGAAGCCGGCGTCGACCAATGTCTCGAAGCCGGCATGGATCAGCTCGGGGATGGCGCCCCACAGCACCGCCTGCTCGTTGAACAGGTCGGCCTCGCATTCCTCGGCGAAGCTGGTCCTCAGCATCCCGGCCCGGCCGCTCCCGATCGCCGCCCCGTAGGACAAAGCGAGCGCCTCGGCGCCGCCGCCCGGATCCTGGTGGACGGCGAACAGGGCGATGAGTCCGCCGCCTCGCTCATATTCGCGCCTGAGCGCCGTTCCGGGACCCTTGGGGGCGACGAGGAAGACGTCGAGATCGGGCCTCGGCTCGATCAGGGCGAAGCGGATGCTGAGGCCGTGGGCGAAGGCGAGGGCGCCGCCCTCCCGAAGGTTCGGAGCGACCTCCGCGGAATAGATGCTCGAATGGAGCTCGTCGGCCGCCAGCATCACGACCAGGTCCGCCTTTGCAGCGGCCTCTGCCGCCGTCATGACGTCAAACCCGTCCGCTTCGGCGCGGGCCCGGCTGGCCGATCCCTCGGCAAGCCCGACCGCGACCGCGACTCCGCTGTCGCGCAGGTTGAGCGCCTGGGCCCGCCCCTGGTTGCCGTAGCCGACCACCGCGACCCGCCGGCCCCGGACCAGCGCGAGGTCGGCATCCTCATCGCGATAGACGTGCATTGAGGTCGGCTAGGGCATTTGCCAGCCCGCCGCAATCGAGCGGCTCGGTGAAGCGCGGCCAGCCGGGCGGCGGCTGGCGGGAGAACCAGGTGTATTGGCGCTTGGCATATTGGCGGGTCGCGGTGCGGCCCGCGGCGAGCGCCTCCGCGCGGCCGAGCTCGCCTCGGAGGAAGGCGGCGATCTCGCGGACTCCGATCGCCCGCAAGGCCGGGAGCATCGGGTTCAATCCTCGCTCGAGAAGTGAGCGAACCTCTTCAACGCCTTCATCCGACATCATTTCCTCGAAACGACGGTCGCAGCGTTGATAGAGCCACTCGCGCGGCGGCAGGAGCAGCATCGGGACCAGCTCGACCTCGCCCCCGATTCCGCCGAAGCGCTCCTTCTGCCAGTCCGCCAGCGGCCGTCCGGTCGATCGGACCACTTCCAGGGCGCGCGCCACCCGGGTCGAATCCGACGGTCGCAGCCGCGCGGCGGCGGCCGGGTCCTCGGCCTCGAGCGCTGCATAATTATGCAGGACGGTGAATGAACGCACCGCCGCCCTGATCGCCGGGTCGATCTCCGGCACCGGCGCGATCCCGTCGAGCAGGGTCCTGATGTAGAGGCCGGTTCCGCCGGCCAGCACCGGCAGCCGTCCCTCCGACCGCGCCTCCGCTATCGCCGCCTTGGCGTCGGCGGCCCAGTCGGCGGCCGAGCAGGGCCGGGCGGCGTCGCGATAGCCGTAGAGGCGGTGCGGCGCCCGGGCTTCGTCGGCCGCGGTCGGGCGGGCGGAGATTATGCGCAGATCCGCATAAACCTGCGCGCTGTCGGCGTTGATGACCGTTCCGCCCGCCGCCTCGGCGAGGGCGAGCGCCAGCGCCGACTTGCCGCTTGCCGTCGGCCCCGCGATAAGCGCCAGCCGCCGGTCCGGAGAGTAAGCCATGTTCATCGCCACCCTGATAGCAAAGGATCGCCTCGCCGGCGGCGATATTTCGGCGGCCTCGGACGCCCTCGCGGCGGCCGGGATCGCGCCCTATGGCCGAAGCTGGATCGAGGACGACAAGGCCTGCGACCTGCTCTTCTCGGCCGATCCCGGCGCGGCCCGGTCGGCGCTCGAAGGCCTGCTTCCCGGGGTCGACGCGCTCGTCCAGGGAGAGGCGTCGCGCCGCCGCCGGCTTCTCGTCGCCGACATGGATTCGACGATGATCGGGGTCGAGTGCATCGACGAGCTCGCCGATTATGCCGGGCTCAAGGCCGAGGTGGCGGCGGTGACCGACCGGGCGATGCGGGGCGAGATAGAGTTCGAGACGGCCCTGACCGAGCGCGTCGCGCTTCTCGCCGGGCTCGACGAATCCGCGATCGACCGCTGCCGCGAGGAGCGCGTCCGGCTGACCCCGGGCGCCCGCGCCCTGGTTCGGACGATGAAGCGGGCAGGGGCCTATACGATCCTCGTCTCCGGCGGCTTCACCCGCTTCGCCGACCCCGTCGGCGCCGAGATCGGGTTCGACCGGGTGGTGGCCAACCGGCTGGGAGTGGAGTCCGGCAGGCTCGACGGTCGGGTCGAGGGGCCGATCCTCGGCGCCGAGGGCAAGCGCGGCGCACTGCTCGACGCCGCCGCCGAGCGCGGCCTTCGCCCCGACGAGAGCCTCGCCGTCGGCGACGGCGCCAACGACGTCCCGATGCTGAAGGAGGCGGGCCTCGGAATCGCCTATCGCGCCAAGCCCGCCGCCAGGGCGGCCGCCGATGCGAGCATCCTCCACAACGACCTCACCGCCTTGCTCTACGCCCAGGGCTGGGCCCGAAGCGAATGGGCGGAATGACAACGACTTGCTAATTGGTGCCTGGCACCAATCACCCCGGTCAGGGGCGGGTCATGTCGGCGGCGATGGCGGCGAGGGCGAAGGCCACCGAAGCCTCGCCAAGGCGGAAGCCGAGCTCGATTCCGTCCGGTGCGATGCCTCGCACGACGGCGTCCATCGTCCCGGCTTCGGGGTGGCGCAGCTCGACCGCATCGCCGAGCGCGGGGCGGGCGCTGGTCTCGAGGAAGGCGCCGCTCGCGCAGATGGTGCGAAGCGCGGCGGGGGCGGGGGCCCCGGCGACGAGGATGCACATCCGCCGCCGTCGCCAGCGCGACGCCATCCGGCCGGTGCTCCCGATCCTGCCGACTGCCGCCATGCCTGTCCCCCCCCGCCTGGTCGGGACGTCCTAGCCGGGCAGGGACGAAAATTCGGTTAAGGCGCGACCGGGAAGCAGGCGGCGCCGGCCGCCCTGGCCGAGGCGCAGACCCGGTCGGCGGCGGCCCGGCTGGCCAGCGGCCCGGCCTGCAGCCGGGTGACCGCTCCCGCCGCGACGTAACTGGGCTGGAGGCCGGCTCCGAGCCTGCCCTTCAGGCCCGCCCAGGCGCGCTGGGCGTTGGCCGCGCTCGCGAAGGCGCCGAGCTGGACCCGCCAGCGGCCCCCGGCGGTCGCGGCGATGGCCGGGGCGGGGCGTCCCGGCGCCGGCGGGGCGACCCGCGGCGCCGCCGCGGCTCGAACGGGAGCGGCGACCCCGGCGCTGACGAACGGCCGGCCGAGGCCCTGGGCGAGGGCGACGCCCTGGCGGCGCTGGTCGGCGGGGATGAAGCGCTCCATCGCCTTCAAATTGTCGGCGGCCGGAGGGACCCCGCCGTCGGCGGCTCGGAGCATCAGCGCATAAGCGCGCGGCCAGTCCTTGGCGACGAGGTCGCCGTTGAACAATTCGGTGCCCAATATGTATTGCGCGCGCGGGTCGCCGAGCTCGGCGCCCTTGCGGATCCAGGGCAGGGCCTCCTGGCGCCGGCCGCCATTGTAGAGCAGGAGGCCGACATTGACCTGGGCCTGCTCATGGCCCTGGCGCGCGGCCTTCTGGTACCAGCTCTGCGCGGTCGCGGCACTGGCCGGCACTCCGCGGCCCATCTTATAGGCCTGGCCGAGGTTGAACTGGGCGTCGGCATTGCCGGCCTCGGCGAGCGGACGCCATTGCGCGACCGCTCCGGCATAGTCGCCTCGGTGCCAGCGGTCGATCCCGGCCTTGACGTCGGACGGGGCCGCGCCCGAGACGGCCTGGGCGCCGAGAAGGAACAGCAGCGCCGCCGAGGCTGCGAGCAGGGACCGGCCGGATGAATGCATCGTCTATCTCCCGCGCGGGAAAGGTTTTTCGAGCCCGGCAGCTATCCGAAAATCCTTAACGCGCGCTTAGCATAACTGAGGAGCGGCGACGCGGGCAAAGCGCAAAAAGCGGCGGGAGGGGCCTCGGCGTTAACCGGATTTTAGCCAAGTGGAGCGCAGACGAGGGCCAAGGATCGCGAGCCCGAGGGGAAAACATGCGCGTTTTGGCACTATCGTCGCAGAAGGGGGGATCCGGCAAGACCACCTTGTCCGGCCATCTCGCCGTCCAGGCGGAAAGGGCGGGTGCGGGCCCGGTCTGCCTGATCGACATCGACCCGCAGGGATCGCTCGCCGACTGGTGGAACGAACGCGAGGCCGAGATGCCCGCTTTCGCCCAGACCACGGTCGCCCGGCTCCAGGCCGACCTCGAGATCCTTCGTCAGCAAGGCTTCAAGCTCGCCGTGATCGACACGCCGCCGGCGATCACCATGGCGATCCAGAGCGTGATCCAGGTCGCCGAGCTGATCCTCATCCCGACCCGGCCGAGCCCGCACGACCTTCGCGCCGTCGGCGCCACGGTCGATCTTTGCGAGCGCGCCGGCAAGCCCCTGATCTTCGTCGTCAACGCGGCGACCCCCAAGGCCCGGATCACCTACGAGGCCGCGGTCGCTTTGTCGCAGCACGGCACCGTCGCTCCGGTCACCCTCCACCACCGGACCGATTACGCCGCCTCGATGATCGACGGCCGGACCGTGATGGAGGTCGATCCCAACAGCCGCTCCGCCAAGGAGGTGGTCGAGCTCTGGGACTATGTCGCCGACCGGCTGGAGAAGAATTTCCGGCGCACCATATTCTCGGCGCCCCAGGGTTTCGCCGCCCACTCCACCAATGTTCGACCCGCCGGGGGCTTCGGCCGCCGCGTGGTCGGCCAGTAAGGGGAGGGCAAGATGGCCGAGACCAAGCCTTTCGCTTCCCTCTCCTCAGGCCTCCTCGCCCGCAAGGGCGCCGCCAAGCCCGCCATGCGCCCGCAGGGCTTCGGCAGCTTTGGCGGAAGCCTCGAGGATCTGGGCTGGAACGACATGGGCCAGGGGCCCGGGGCGCTTCACGACATCGGCGAGGCGCACGACC
This sequence comes from Allosphingosinicella sp., assembly GCA_035630855.1. Lineage (GTDB taxonomy): Bacteria > Pseudomonadota > Alphaproteobacteria > Sphingomonadales > Sphingomonadaceae > Allosphingosinicella. The sequence goes on from DASQJV010000523.1 coordinate 5,892, forward strand.
TGCCCGAGCATGTGCCGAGCTCGATCGAGGCCCTGACCCCCGCTCCGGGCGGCCGGACCCATAGCGAGCCGCCGGCGGTGGTCGAGCAGAGGCGCGCCCTCGAGGCCCGGCTGGCGGAGCCCGAGCCCGAGCCCGAGCCGGAGGCTTTCGTCGAGCCCGAGCCCGAGCCCGAGGACGAGGCCGAGGCGCCCGCCGCCGAAGCTGCGCCCGAGCCCGAGGTCGAGGCCCCGGCCGAAGCGCGGGTCGTCAAGCTTCCCCGAGCCCGCGCGCTGCCGGTGCGAAAGCCGGCCGCCTCGGTCCGGGCCAAGGCCGCCTTCACCCTTCGCCTCGATCCGGAACGGCATTTGAAGCTCCGCCTGGCCTGCGCTTTGTCGCGCCGCTCGGCGCAGCAGCTGGTCACCGAGGCCCTCGATATATTCCTCGATTCGCTGCCCGAGCTGGACGCCCTTTCCGGCGCGGTTCCGGGCCAGTCGAATCAGCGTTGAGCGGAGTGGGTAGGATGAACAGGAGCGTCGCACTGAAGTTCGCGGTCTCGGCCCTCGCGATCGGAACCACCATGGTCGCCTGCGGGCCCGCCGCGACCTCGCGGATCGCCTCCGCCTCGAGCAAGGCGCCGAAGGCCGAGCAGGAATCGGCCTCGCTCTACGCCAAGGCCCAGGAAGCGGTCCGCAAGGGCGAATATGCCGAGGGCCTCGGCCATGCGGAGCGGGCGGTCGAGCTGAGCCCGGGCGACGTCGGCTACCGGATGATCCTCGCCGACCTCTATCTCAAGAACGGCCGGTTCCAGTCGGCCGAGACCACGTTCCGCGACGTCCAACAGCTCGATCCGGGCAATGCCCGGGCGGCGTTCAGCATCGCTTTGGCGCGGATCGCGCTGGGACGCCCGGCCGGAGCCGTCGCCGAGCTCGACCGGCTCGCCGAGACCGCCTCGCCGGCCGATATCGGGCTCGCTTACGCCCTCGCCGGCGATCCGCGCCGGGCGATCGAGCTGCTCGAGCCCGCCGCCCGCGCGCCCGGAGCGACCGGCCGGACCCGCCAGAATCTCGCTCTCTCCTACGCCCTCGCCGGCGAATGGGAGAAAGCCCGGATCATCGCCGCCCAGGACCTTTCGCCCGCCGATCTCGGCGCCCGGCTCCAGCAATGGGCCGCGCTCGCCCAGCCCGGCGGCGGAGCGGCCCAGGTCGCCGCGTTGCTCGGAGTGACTCCCGCCGAGGATCCGGGCCAGCCGACCCGCCTCGCGCTCGCCCAGCCCGCTGCCGCGGGCACCGCTTTGGCCTCCGCCGGGCCGCTCCCCGAGCCGGCTCCGGAGACGGTCGCCGCAACCGCTCCGGCGCTCGCCCAGGCCGAGCCCGTGCCCGCCGGGTCCGAACCGGCGGCGGAGCCGGTCCGGATCGCCGCCGGCGAGCTTCCGCAATGGGTCAGCGAGCGCGCCGAGGCCGAGGCCGGAGCTCCCGCTTCCGCCGGTGAGACCAGGCCGCTCTACGCCGGGGCGGTGGAGGCGCTGGTCGCTTCGCCGCCCGACGTGAGTTCGCCGTCGCGGTCGGTCGAGCCGATCGCGCCGCGCTTCGAGGCGCCGAGCCGTCCGGCCCGGGCCGCCGTCCAGTCCGGCCCCGGCCGTTTCGCCGTCCAGCTCGGCGCCTATTCCTCGGCTTCGTCGGTCGAGAAGGCGTGGGCCCAGATGCTGAGGCGCTTCGGCTTCGCCGACCTGACCCCGCTCAGCACCACCGTCACCGTTCCCGGCCGGGGCACGCTCCACCGGCTGTCGGTGGCGGGCTTCGCCAGCCGCGAGGCGGCGGGCCGGACCTGCCGCTCGATCAAGGCCAAGGGCGGCGCCTGCTTCGTCCGAACCGTCGCCGGCGACGCCCCGGTCCGCTGGGCGGGCCGCTACGCGGGCGGCCGCAGAGGCTGAGCGTCCCGCGGGTCCGTCGTTAATCGGTGCCAGCGTTAATCGGTGCCTGGCACCAATTAAAATCGGTGCCTGGCACCGATTAAAACCTCCACCGCGCTCCACCGCCCTCCACTGCGCTCCGCGCGGTCCCCCTCCCACGGTAAACCGGGGAGGATTTTTCAGCGCCGCTCCCTCGTCAGTACGTCGAGCACGGCCATCCGGACCGCGACGCCCAGCTCGACCTGCTCGCGGATCGCGGAGCGGGTCGGGTGGTCCGCCACCTCGCCGTCGATCTCGATCCCGCGGTTCATCGGCCCCGGATGCATGACGATGGCGTCGGGCGCGGCCCGCTCGAGCCGCTTCATGGTCAGCCCGTAGAGCGCGTGGAAATCGGCGAGGCTGCCCGAGACGCTCTCCTCCATCCGCTCGCGCTGGATCCTCAGCATCATCACCACGTCCGCGCCCTCGAGCCCCGGATCCATGTCGGTGAAGGTCGGCAGCCCCGAGTTCCGGGGGAGGAGCGACCGCGGCCCGACCAGCCTCACCCTCGCGCCGAGCCTGGGAAGCAGCCTGAGATTCGATCCCGCCACCCGGCTGTGGCGGACGTCGCCGCAGATCGCCACCTCGAGCCCCTCGATCCGGCCCTTGCGGCGCCGAATGGTGAGAGCGTCGAGCAGGGCCTGGGTCGGATGCTCGCCGGTGCCGTCGCCGGCGTTGACCACCGGGCAGTCGACGACTCCGGCGACCTGGGCCGGAGCCCCGGTCTCGCCGTGGCGGACGATCATCACGTCGGGCCGCATCGCGCCGAGGGTGAGTGCGGTGTCGATCAGGCTCTCGCCCTTGCGGACGCTCGAGCCGCCGGGATGGAAGTTGGCAACCTGCGCCCCGAGCCTCTTGCCGGCGACCTCGAAGGAGAAGAGCGTCCGGGTCGAATTCTCGAAGAACAGGTTGAACTGGGTCAGGCCGGCGAGCCGGGCGTCGGCCTTGCGGGCGCCGCGGTTGAACGCGATCCAGGGCTCGGCCTCGTCGAGCAGGAAGAGTATGTCGTCGGGCGACAGCGCGTCGATCCCGAGCAGGTGGCGGTGCGGGAAGGGGCGGGGCATCGGCGGAGGGGATAGAAGGGCGGCCGCCGGGCGGCAAGCGTCCAGCCGGCGACCTAAAGGCCGCCGCCCGGCGGAGCGGCGGAGGGCGGCCGGCCGAGGCAGGCTTCGAGCAAATCGGGCTCGGCCGAGCGGCACGCCTGCTCGCGCCTGGTCTCGCCGTCCGGCAGGACGAGCGCCTGCTGCCCGACGAAGGCGTAGCAGACGCGCTTGCTCTCCGCCTCCGTCACCGCCTTGCAATAAGGGATTCCTTCCGCCGGGTTCGCGTTCATGTTGACGATCGATCCGACGACCCCGCGATGGCAGGCGGGCCGAAAGGCCGCCTGCGCGAGCCCGCACAGGCGGACGGCTTCCCTGTGGTCGCCGCGCGCGCGCGTGCTGACGTCGCGGCCGAGGCTGACGAAGCAGGTGGTGCGGGCCTTTTCCGGGGCTCGGCCGCACTCGGCGGCGGTCCTGGCGAAGTCCTGATTGGTGTGATGGAGAATCGCCGAGGTCTGGAGCGTGTAGCAGGCGATCAGATATTTCTCGGCCAGCACGGAGCAGGGATAATGGAGGTCGGCCGGATCGAGCGCCCGGAAGGCCGCCCTGGCCGGGGCGGCCCCGGCCTCCGCCGAGCCGTGATGATCGTGCCCGCCCGCGCCGTGATGGTCCGCCGGCCCGCTCCTTGCCGACTTGCCGGCCGCCGGCTTCTCCCCGGCGACGTCGACATGGTCGGGGTGCGTGGTGTTGACGAGGGTCTCCATGAACGCCCCGGCGTAGCACATCTCCCGCTCGTTCGGCCGGCCGAGCAGCTCGCAGTCTCCGAGCGCCTCGGGGAGATCGTGGCCGCGCAGGATGGCGAGTCCGTGGCCGAGGCCGTGGGTGCATTGGAAGAGCAGATCCTTTCGGGTCTCGCGATGGTCGGCGCACAGCGCCTCGACGCTTTGTGCCGTGACTCCGCCGCCGGCGCGCTCCCTCGCCATGAAATAGGCCTGGATGACCCCGTGATAGCAGCCGGACTGATAGGCGGGGGTGCAGGCCGTGAACGCCGGTCCCACCTCGGAAGGCGACTTCAGCGCCAGGACTCCGATTCGGTGCGCGTACATGTGCCCGTCCCGTCGCACGTCCGGATCGAGCCCGGTCAGGCGGTCGAGCAGCCGGATCGCCTGCGCCGGGCCGCCGGCCGCCAGCCGCTCGTCGAGCGCCGCCGTATAGCAGGTCCGCTTCTTCGCCGGGTCGGAGGAGCGGCAGCGTTTCACC
>DASQJV010000524.1:0-3794 GCA_035630855.1 Allosphingosinicella sp.
CCTTCACCGCCGATCAGGTCCTCCGCATTGTCCAATCCGAAGCCGGGCGCGATGCTGTCGAACCAGGCGCGTCCTATTGCCAGACGATGCCGTTCCGCCTCTTCCTCGGAAAACGGTCGCTCATCCACGGGAGGATCCCAAAGAACGGTGACCGGATATCCGTTACGCTCGTCGGTCGCCCAGCGCGTCGCCGCGACCCAGCGGCCCGGCTCGATCAGACGCCCCGAGACATAGGTCTGGACGCGTTCAAACTGCTCCTTGCCGGAGTGAACGCACTTAGGCCCGTCTTGGGCCAAAAAGTCGGTTCCGGTCAGGCTCCCCTTCGCTTCCCCGAGTACGAAGCGCGCATTCCTCTCATCCCACGCAATCCAGTCCGGTATATCACCGGTGTGGACTCGCAGGACCTTCGCCGATCCTGGTATGTCGACTCCGTTCCGGCCGAGGGAAATGAACCTGCTTAGACCCAAATGCCGTTCCAGCAGGGCACGGGCAACGAACCGACCGTAGAGCCCGGAATATGCGCGCCTCAGCTCGGCGCTTTCGGCGAGGTCACCTCGCCAACGCAGCCAATAAGTGTCGGCGGTGCTCAGCTGCGTCGCGAAAAGCTTGAGCCACGCTGCCACGAGCGGTGAACCTTGCAGAGTTTCTTCGGCCGCTGCGCGCGCCATCCACCATAAGCTGATCGCAGCGAGGCCGGTTTTGTCTTTTCCCTGCTCGTCGAAAACGCGGTGCCGCGCCCAACGATAGCTCATGTCCTTCTCCCTCCGGATTCTCCATCATCCACGCCTTCAGCATGACGGGAGGTGCTACACGGCTGCGGGAACGGAAAATAGTGACGGAAAATAGTGACAGCATACCATTTCGAGAATGCCGCCGCCGATGCTGCGAGGCGAAAAATGTATACTGTCACTGTTTTTAGGAAAGGCGGCGCGGCCCCGCGGCCGCCTCAAAAGCTGATCTTCACCGACTCCGCGCTTCGCTCCGCCTCACCGTGGAAGACGGCCTCGATATTGTTGCCGTCCGGGTCGAGGAGGAAGGCGGCGTAATAGCCGGGGTGGTAGGGGCGCTCGCCGGGGGCGCCGTTGTCGGTCCCGCCGGCGGCGAGGCCGGCCTGGTGGAAGCGGGCGACGGCGGCGCGGTCGGCGGCCTGGAAGGCGAGATGGGTGCGGCCGGTCAGCCTGCCGTGGGCGGCGGCGCTGTCGGCGGTCGAGACGAACAGCTCGTCGGCCCAGAAATGATCGTCCGCCTCGCCGCCGATCGGGATCGCAAGCGCCTCGAAGACGGCCCGGTAGAAACGCCGGCTCGACTCGATGTCGGCGACGACCAGCTGGATATGGTCGATCAATCGTCCGCGGTGGAGTTCCATTGCGGCCATGGGGGGCTCTCCTTGTCTCGGCACGCGCCTTTTGGGATCGCGAGAGGCCGGCGGCAAGGTCCGGCGGTCCAGATCGTCACCATCGGCCGCTAGCCGCAGTCGAGGGGGAAAGGCTATAGGCCTCGCCAGGAGTGCCGATGGACCCGACCGACCCCAAGCTTCACCGGCGCTCGATCGTCGTCGCGGCGCTGTCGACGGTGGTCGAGTGGTACGACTTCACCCTCTATCTCTATTTCTCGACGGTGCTGGCCCGGGTCTTCTTCGGCCCCGGCGCCGAGTCGCTGGTCATGGCGCTGGGAGGGTTCGCGGTCGCCTATCTGATGCGGCCGGTCGGGGCGATGGTGTTCGGCCATATCGGCGACCGCAAGGGGCGGCGGCCGATGCTGCTTCTCTCCATGGCGGTCATGTCCGTCGCCATGTTTCTCACCGCATTGGTTCCGACCCATGCCGAGATCGGACCGCTCGCGGCCTGGCTTCTCGTCCTCCTGCGCTGCGTGATGGGCTTCTCGGTCGGAGGGGAATATACCGGGGTCGTCGCCTATCTGCTGGAAAGCGCGCCCGCCGCCCGCCGCGGCCTCGTCGCCTCGCTCGCCGCCGCGTCGAGCGAGGTCGGGGCGCTGCTCGCCGTCGGGGTCTCCGCGCTCACCGTCAGCGCGATGTCGAACGCCGACCTCGAGGCCTGGGGCTGGCGGATCCCCTTCCTGGTCGGGGCCGCGCTCGCCGGAGCGGTCTGGCTGGCGCGCTCGACGATGCGCGAATCGCCCGATTTCGAGCGCCAGAAGGCCGAGGGCAGCATTCCCCGGGCGCCGCTGCTCCAGGCGCTGTCCCGGCAGCGCGGGGGCGTTCTTCGCGGCTTCGCGATCTCGGCTCTCGGATCGATCACTTATTATGTCGGCATCACCTACGTCCCCGCCTTCCTGACCTCGTCGGGCTCCTCCACCGAGGCCCAATCGCTGTGGCTTTCGACCCTCGCGGCGATCGCCGTCATCCTTGTCACGCCGTTCGTCGGACTGCTCTCCGACAAGGTGGGACGGAAGCCGGTCCTGCTCGCCCTCGCCGGGCTGAGCGTCGTCCTTCCGGCCCTGATGTTCTCGCTGATGGCCGGCGGGTCGGCCGGCGAGGCGCTGTTCGGAGCCGTCCTGCTCGCCCTCGTCGCGGGGGGCGTGAGCGCGGTCGGGGCGGTGGCGACGGCGGAGCAGTTCACCGGCGAGGCCCGGATCAGCGGGCTCGCTCTGGGGGCGACGGTGGCCACCGCGATCTTCGGCGGCCTCACGCCGTGGCTGGCGCAGCGTCTGATCGAGGAGACCGGCCGGCCCGAAATCCCCGGAATCATGATCGCCCTCGTCGCCTTTTGCGTCGCTCCGCTGTTCCTGACCATGCGCGAGACCCGACCCACCGGGAACCCGCATTAATTGGTGCCAGGCACCGATTTCCTTAATTGGTGCCTGGCACCGATTTCCAAGTGCCTGGAAAGTCACGGTGCGGCTGGAAAGACGGAGGCGTGGAATGAGCAGGATGCCCGCTTTGTTCATCGGCCACGGCAGCCCGATGAACACGCTCGAGCGCAACGGCTTCACCGAGGCCTGGCGCGCCTGGGGGAGGCGATTGCCGCGGCCGAGGGCGCTTCTGGTCGTCTCCGCCCACTGGTATTTCGGGGCGACCGCGGTCACCGCCATGCCGAGGCCGCGGACGATCCACGATTTCTACGGCTTCCCCCAGCCCCTGTTCGACTTCGATTATCCCGCCCCCGGCGCGCCCGACGTCGCCGGCGAGATCGTCGAGGCGGTCAGGCCGGCCTGGTGCGGCCTCGACCAGGACCAGTGGGGGCTGGACCACGGCACGTGGAGCGTCCTCGCCCACCTCTATCCGGAGGCGGACGTGCCGGTCGTCCAGCTCTCGATCAACGCGCTGAAGCCGCTCGACTATCATCTCGAGCTCGGAGCCCGGCTCGATTCGCTTCGCGAGCTCGGGATCATGATCGTGGCGAGCGGCAACATCGTCCACAATCTGAGCCGCCTGGAGTGGAACCGGCCCGACCTCGCCTTCGACTGGGCGGAAAGGTTCGACGACGCGGCGGCCCGCCAGCTCGCCGAGACGCCGGGCGACATCCTCGGGCTCGCGGACCATCCCGATTACGGCGCCGCGGTGCCGACGCCCGACCATTTCATCCCTTTGCTCTACCTGGCCGGCCTCGCGGCGGCCGAGGGAGCGGTCCTGAAACCTCTCGTCCGGGGCCATGCGATGGGGTCGATCTCGATGAGCTGCTACGGCCTCGACGTCCCGGCCGGCCTCGCCTGCGCGGAGGCGGAAGGCGCGGCGACGATACCCGAAGGGGTTCCGGCCGAGCAGACCAACATCTGAAGGATGATGGCGCGAGTGACGGGGCTCGAACCCGCGACCTCCGGCGTGACAGGCCGGC
>DASQJV010000525.1:0-5916 GCA_035630855.1 Allosphingosinicella sp.
GCGGCTGACCGAGATCGGGAAAAGTGTGTAGCCTCAGCGGTTTAACCTAGGAGATAGCCCCCGCAAACCCGAAATAACCCTCAAACTGTGCGCTTGATCCACGGAGGGTATTACAACCACTTCCGGTCGTAGATTCCATGCCGAATCATCGTAGCTTTACCAGTGTACAAATCCGATCTGCGGAAACCCCCTATTAACCATTAACCTTCCCCCCGACCGGCCGCCGAATGCGTCCGGGCGACCACTTAGCGGGGGGCGGACTTGACCGTGGAGGTCACGCACATCTTCAGCGGGAACGCGCTCGGCGCGCTCGACAAGGAAGGCCGGGTCCGTCTCCCGCCTTTCATCCTGCGCGAGATGGCCCGGCACGAGGGCGGCGGCCGGCTGCTGCTCGGGGTCCACGAGAAGGATCCCTGCCTGACCGGCTACGGCTCGGCGCTCCGGCCGCGGCTGGAGGCCGAGCTCGAGCGCCGGCGGCTTCGCGACGAGGCGCTGGGCCGGCCGCCCGACGAGCATCACGCCCGAGCCCGCCGTACCTTCGGCCTGGTCGAGGAAGCGAGCTATGACGAAGGCGGCCGGATCACCCTGCCCGCCTTCGCCCGGCGCCGCGGCGGGCTCGGCCGGACCATATTGTTCATCGGCGCCGGAAGCCATTTCGAGATCTGGGACGCGTCGCTGGCCATGGCCGAAGGCGACGACGAATTGCGCCTCGTCGCCGAGTACCGGCTCGGCGGCGGCGCCCGGCCATTCGAGGAAGAGGAGGAAGAGCGATGAGCCTGTTATGCGCGCTGGGAGGCCATGAGGCGGGGCCGGACGAGATCTATAACGGCGGCTATTATTTCTCGCGCTGCAGGCGCTGCGAGCGCGACATGATCCGGTCCGGAGCCGCGTGGCAGATGGTGCCGGGCGGCCACCGAGTCGTCTGGCGCAGCGGCCGCCACCAGCATTCTGTCGAGCCGAGCTTCGCCGGAGCCCTGCCGGTCCTCCACCGCGACGCCAACCTGCCCGCGGTCCGCCCGCCTTTCGCCTCCTGGTGCCGGGACATCGTCCGGCTTCGGCGTCCCGCCGCCGCCGCCGCCGCCGCGGCTTCGGCTTCGGCTTCGGCGGCGCTCGAAAGGGAGGAGCCGCAATATCCGCGGCTCCTGGTCCTCGCCGCCCTGGTCGGGGCCGGGCTCCAGCTCATCTTCAGCCTGGGGTCGAGCCGGAGCCTGGGCTGAGACGGGAGAGCAGTGGACCCTTGCGCGTCCGGACGCATTCTGTGCTTGTCGCGAGGCAAGGAGGCGCCGCACGAATGAAGCCGATGGGCGAGCAGCATCTGGCCCTGTTGAGGCGCCACATGGTCGAGATCGTCGAGCTCCATTTCGACCTGGCGAGCGACGAGCTCGGCAAGGCGGAGATCGAGCCGCGGCTTCGCCAGGCGCTGCTGAGCGTGCCCCGCCACCTGTTCGTCCCGCACCAGCTCGCGGTCGCCGCCTATCAGGACACGCCGCTTCCGATCGGCTTCGACAAGACCATCTCGCAGCCCTTCATCGGCGCCCTGATGCTCGACCTGCTCGACCTCAGGCCCGGCCAGCGCGTGCTCGAGGTCGGCACCGGGCTGGGCTGGCAGGCGGCGGTGATGACCGCCCTCGGCGCCCGGGTGTGGAGCGTCGAGATCGTCGAGGAGTTCGCGGAAGGCGCCCGGCTCCGGCTCGCCTCGGAAGGCCATGACGTCGACATCAGGGTCGGCGACGGCTCGCGCGGCTGGAGCGAGCACGCGCCCTTCGACCGGATCCTCGTCACCGCCGCCGCCGCCGCCCCGCCGCCGGCGCTCGCCGAGCAGCTCGCGCCCGGCGGCGTCATGGTGATCCCGCTCGGCGGCAAGGACATCCAGCAGCTGAGCGTGGCGACGAAGGGCGGCGACGGCGAGCTCACCGTCCGGGAGGTCCTGCCCACCCGCTTCACCCAGCTCGAGACAGCGGCCTGATATTCCTCCCCGAGCTTGCTCGGGGAGGGGGACCGCGCGAAGCGCGGTGGAGGGGAAATCCGGAGTCGGCATCACCCCTCCACCACGGCGCTTCGCGCCGCGGTTCCCCTCCCCCAGGCAAGCTGGGGGAGGAATTGGGTAGGGCGAATGCTTTACGCCTTCTTCACCCTCCCGCTCCCATAAGGCTCGCCTCCGGGGGTGGGTGAAGCGGGACTTATGCTGCGGGTTTATGCCTGTATCACGGGCGAGCACGATATCCGGCTGGTGCTGGTCGCAGGCGCCCTCTGCCTCCTCGCCGCCTTCACCGCTTTCTCGATCTTCGAGCAGGCGCGCCGCGCCGGGCGCCGTCCCTGGGCGTGGACCCTGCTGGCGGGCTTCGTCGCCGGCACCGGAATCTGGGCGACCCATTTCATCGCCATGCTCGCCTACCGGCCGCATCTGCCGATCCGCTACGACCTTCCGCTGACCCTGATCTCGATCGCCGCGGCGGTCACCATCACCGGCGCCGGCTGGACCGCCGCCCTGCGCAACGGCCGCTTCGCCACCCTCGCCGCCGGGCTTCTGATCGGAGCCGGCATCGCGACCATGCATTATGCCGGCATGGCGGCGGTGAAGCTGCCCGGACGCTTCGCCTGGGACGATAGTCTCGTCCTCGTCTCCGTGATCCTCGGAATCGCGCTCAGCGCCGCCGCCCTCGCCGAGCATCGCCGCAAGCCGCAGCTGCTGCCGTGGCGGCCGGCCCTGCTCTTCACGCTCGCCATTTGCGGCCTCCACTTCACCGCCATGGCGGCCGCCTCGATCCATCCGGATTCGAGCATCGCGATCCCGCCCGAGGCGATCGACTCGGGATTCCTGACCCTGGCCGTCGCCGCCATGGCGCTGGTCATCCTCGCCATCGGCTTCCTGATGGTGCTGTTCGACCGCAAGCTCGCGAGCAACGCGATCGAGGAGGCGCGGCGGCTCCGCACCTTCGCCGACGCCGCCGTCGAGGGGCTGGTGGTGATCGACGGCGAGCGCCTCGTCGACGCCAACAAGAGCTTCCTCAGGCTCGCCGGCTTCGAGACGCTGGGCGATTCGCCCGAGCGGCTCTCCGACCTCCTCCTCGAGGTCAATCTCGCCGCCTTGTCGATGGCGGCCGACGCTCCGCCGGTCGAATGCCGCCTGCTCCGGGCCGACGGCGAGAGCCGCGAGGTCGAGCTGCTCCTCCGTCCGCTCGCCTGGCGCGGAGCGGAGCTCAGGATCCTCGCCGTCCGCGACATTTCCGAGCGCAAGGAGGCGGCCGAGCGGATCGCCCATCTCGCTTTCCACGACGCCCTGACCGGTCTGCCCAACCGGGCCGTCTTCGCCGATCACCTCGCCGGCACCGTCGCCAAAGCGGACGAGGGCGCCGACCCCGTCGCCGTCCTCTGCATCGACCTCGACGGCTTCAAGGCGGTCAACGACATCTACGGCCACCCGGCCGGCGACGCCCTCCTCGTCGCGGCGGCGCAGAGGCTCCGGGCGGCGGTGCGCGGCCACGAGCTCGTCGCCCGGCTGGGCGGCGACGAGTTCGCCGTCGTCCAGGCCGGCGGCGAGCAGCCCGGCCATGCCGGCCTCCTCGCCGGCCGGATCGTCGAGGCGCTGGCCGAGCCGTTCGCGCTCGGCTCGGACACGGTCCGGATCAGCGCCAGCATCGGGGTCGCCTTGTTCCCGGCCGACGCCGCCGATCCGGAAAGCCTGGTCAAGAATGCCGACATGGCGCTCTACCGGGCGAAGGCGGAGGGCCGCGGCACGGCGCGCTTCTACGAGGCGGCGATGGACGAGGCCCTGCGCCAGCGCCGCCAGCTCGCGGCGGACCTCGGCCAGGCGATCGGCCGCGGCGAGCTCTGCGTCCACTACCAGCCGCTCGCCGACCTCGGAAGCGGCCGGATCCTCGGCTTCGAGGCGCTGCTGCGCTGGACCCACGGCCGGCTCGGCGAGATCGGCCCGGCCACCTTCATCCCGCTCGCCGAGGAGAGCGGGCTGATCCTGAGGCTCGGCCAGTGGGTGCTCCGCGAGGCCTGCGCCGAGGCGGCGCGCTGGACTCCGGCGCTCAAGCTCTCGGTCAATCTGTCGCCCCTCCAGTTCACCCAGAGCGACCTCGCCGCCGAGGTCGAGGCCGTCCTCGCCGAAACCGGGCTCGATCCGGACCGGCTCGAGCTCGAGGTCACCGAGGGGCTTCTGATCAAGGACGCCGACAAGGCGATCGCCATCCTCGAGCGGCTGAAGGCGCTCGGAGTGCAGATCTCGATGGACGATTTCGGCACCGGCTATTCGTCGCTCAGCTATTTCCGGATGTTCCCGTTCGACAAGGTCAAGATCGACCAGAGCTTCATCCGCGACATGATCGACAACCCGCAGGCGCGGGCGATCATCCGCTCGGTGATCGGCCTCGGCCAGGGGCTCGGAATGCCGGTCGTCGCCGAAGGCGTCGAGACCGAGGAGCAGCTCGAGGCGCTCCGCGCCGAAGGCTGCGACCAGGTCCAGGGCTATTGGATCAGCCGCCCCGGCCCGATCGCCCATTTCGAGGGCGTGGTGATGGACCGGGGGGGCGAGTCGGGAATGGTGCGCCGGCGGGCGGGCTAGGCGCATCCCGGTCTCCGAATCCGGACGAAGTGGACGAAGTGGACGGACGAAGCCCCGCCGTGAAGCGCCATCCCCTTCCCTTCCTGCCTTGTACCTTCGTGCCTTCTCTCAAAAATAGGCTCGCACGGCGCCTGAAGGCTGGCCCTCGAACCTCGGTGCGTCGGCCACCGCCTTGCACCCGGGCTACCGCTCCCGCCTGAGCTTCCACCGTTTCGCCACCCGGTTTCGAGGGAAGGCACGAAGACACGAAGGTACAAGAAGAAGAAGAAGAAGGGATTGGCCCGCTTCGCGGGATGGGCGCGCGGGGGCCTCCGTTGCCGGATAAGGAGAGACGGCCGGCGCGTCCTTGCCACGGGCACCCGGGGCTGGACGACTTATTTGCTGCTTTCGTCTTCACTCGAAAGCGTCCAGACTTTTCGAAGAGTCGGCAGGTCCCGTACCTTCGCGTGGAAGGCTTTGAGGTGGCTCGCGCGGCCCCCGTCGCCGGGAGCAGGCGCCCCTTCGGTGCCTTCGGCTTTCGCCGGGAAGCGCCGTCGGGAGGACCATCGGCATTGTTCGGCTCTTCGCAGTGACGCGAGCTCATTCGTTCCCGGATGACTTCGCGCCGGCCGTGCCGCGCCGCTCCCGTCAAGGAGCGAAGCAGCCTTCCCGCCTCCGCCGGTTGCGCAAGCCGACTCGGGCAGGACCGGATATGGCCCAAGGATGAGAACAAGTCAAGAACATTTATGTTGGATGGGGTCGTCCCCCGTCGCGAAGCCGCGGGCGCCGCGACCTTCAATTTTCAACGCAACGACGCAAAGACGCAACGATGCCTCGGCGGTCCTCGAGCGCGGCATTCGTTCTCCCGAGTCGGAAGGCCGTAGAACCTCAGATGCGGTACGACATCGTTGCGTCGTTGCGTTGAAAAATGATTGGCCCGCAGCCGACGTGGACTTGCGCGGGATGCCAAGGTCTAGCCTTAGGATAGGGCCATGCGATTCATCGTCCCCATCGCGGCCGCCGGCTTCCTGCTCGGAGCGGCGGCGCCGCCGGTGTCGTTCACCCCGGTGTCGCCCGAATATGCCGAGGCCGCGGGCGAGTATCGCCGGCTGTGGGAGGCCGAGGGGCCCCGGATCGTCGCCGCCATGGAGGTGGCGACCGGCCTCGCCTTCCCCGATTCGCCTGTGGACGCGATCATCTCCGAGGGGCGGCCGATGGCGAGCTTCGACGGCCGCACCATCCGCCTTCGCGCCAGCTACTCCCCCGCCTACAAGAAGGCGACGCTCGCCCACGAGATCGGCCACCGCCTCGCCTTCACCCTGCCCCGTCGCGCCGGCCTCGACGACCACCGCCTGCTCTACCTCTTC
>DASQJV010000526.1:0-3917 GCA_035630855.1 Allosphingosinicella sp.
ACATGGCGAGCATCAGCATGAGGACGGCGGCGGCCCATCGCTCCCGCCCCCGCTCCATGACGAAGCCGACGATGACCGATGTCACCGCCAGATAGAGGAGCAGGGTGGCGAGGACCCGCGCCGGGATGGTGGCGAACCGCGCCGCCTTGCGCGCCGCCCCGATGTTGAGAGTCTCGTTAACGCTCTCCATGAAGGAGGTCCCGAACTCCGAATTGTACATCGGACGGATGGCCTCGAGCGCCGTCCCCGCCATCTGCCGCCGATAGCGTTCGGTTCCGGCCGAGAGGCTGCGCTGGAGGTCGGGGTCGGCGGCCCGGGCGATCGTTATTCGGTGGGCCGTGTAACCCTGCAGAAGGGCGTGGAAGCGGGTCCGGTAGGGCTCGTCCATCAGCTGCGATTTCAGATAGGTCGTGCCGATCGCATTGGCTTCCTGGAGGGTCATCGACCGGCGCAGGTCGAACCGGTCGAGCGCCAGCGCGAAGGAGAAGCCGAGCAGCAGCGCGAGCAGCCCGAGGATGGCCGACGCGCTCAGGTTTTCGAACATGTCGTCCTCGTCCTGGGCTCCGCCGTCGGCGAGGCTCTTTCGGCGGCGAAGGAAGGCGCCGAGGAAAAGGAGGGCGATGAGGAGGACGAACACCCCGACGGTGAGGATCCAGGGAGGAGTCTGCCGATAAAGCGTTTCCATCGTCGGTCGCTCCCTGAGCTCGGCGGCCGCCTGAAAATCGCCTCGGATGGATCGACACTGGCCGGCGTCGCTTCGATTCCCCTCTCCCCGCCGGGGAGAGGGATGGGTAACAGCCCTCTGAATGTCGATCCGTTCTAGGGCTGCGGCGGCGGCATCGGCTCGGGTGGAACGTTCATCTGCTGGACCACCGTCGGCGGAGCCGGATCGGGATCGCCCTGCGGCTGCTCGACGACGATGTAGGTGACGTCGTCGCCCTCATAATGAGGCTGGTACCAGGAGCCGCCGCAATTGTAATAAGGGTAGGCTCCGTAATAATAATTTCCGCAGCCGTACGGCAGGGTGCTGTAATAGCTGCCGACGATGGCCGCCGTCGCGCCCGCAATGGCCATGCCGGCGCCGGGGAACCAATTGTCGCCCCAGTCATAATCGCCGTCCCAGTCGCCGTTGCCGACGTTGATGTCGCCGGTGTTGATGTTGCCGTTGTTGATGTTGTTGCCGCCGCCGGGCCTGTTGCTCGGCAGGTTGCCCGGACGGGCGCCGCCGACTCCGCCGACTCCGCCGACGCCGCCAACGCCTCCGAAACCGCCAACTCCACCGACGCCGCCGACGCCACCGACTCCGCCCGGCCTGCCGGCTCCGCCGACCCCGCCGACGCCGCCGGGCTTGCCGACTCCACCGACACCGCCGGGACGGCCCGCGCCGCCGACACCGCCGACTCCTCCCACTCCGCCGCCGGGGCGGGTCGAGGCGACGCCTCCGCCCATGCCCCTCGCCGCTCCGTAGCTCCGGTCGCCTACCGATGCCCGGCCAGCGCCCGCGCCCGCTCTGTTGCCGGTACCCGCTCTGCTGCCGGTGCCGCCCCTGCTCCCCATCTGGCCACGGCTGAGGCTGCCGCTGCCGCCGCCGAAACCGCCGGAACCGCCGCGATTGATGCTCGAGCGTGAACCGCCGCGGGAGCTGGCGCCGCCGAGCGAGCGCCCGCTCGATCCGCCGCGCGAGCTGAAGCCGCCGCCGCGCGAGCCGCCGCCGCCCATCCGGGCGCCGCCGAAGCCGCCGCCGCCGCCGCCGCCGCCCCTGAAGCCGCCGCCGCCGCCGCCGCGGCCGCGAGCATCGGCGAGGTCCGGAATCGCGGGCATCGTCGCGATCGCCACCGCGAGGGCGTAGGTGGCGGTCAGGAGAAAGCGGGAAAGCTTGCCGTAATTCGTCATGGGAACCTCTTCACCGTTTGACGGAGGCCATATTGATCCGGTCGGCCCCTTCGGGCGGAACGAAGCTGAATGCGTCGGCGGGCACCTCGGGCGTCAGGTCCCAAGTGAACTCCATCTCGTAATCGAGCTGGTCGGTCGCCTCGGTCCCGGTGATCACCCATTTGCAGGGCAGGGGCTGGTCCCCGTCGCGAATCCAGATCTGCCAGTCGACGCCGGGCTGACGGAAGGCGTAATGATTGCAGACCTCGTCGCCGACGACGTCCGTGGCGACGAAGAAGCCGGAGGTGATCTTGGCCGTCAGCGCCGGATCGATCCCGAGCTCGAACAGGTCGGACAAGGGCAGGACGAGGCCGAGCCGGTCCTCGGCCTTGTCGAGAAGCTCCTTGATCGTCGGCGGCGCGTCGATGGTGGCATAGAAGCCCTGGCGCGGCGCGAAGACGGTGAAGGTCTTGCCGTCGTAAAAGAATTCCCGGCGCTTACGGGTCGAATAGACGTTCGCGCGGAGCCGGTTGGGGCGGGTGGCGAGCAGGTCGATGATGCCCGGATACTGGATCTTCTGGCCGGTGGTCAGCGCCTCCTCGGTGCTCCCAACGCCCTCGACCGCGAAGGTCGTCAGGGTCCGAAGGAAGGCGCCCATCTTCTCGAGCGCGGCGATCGCCTCCGGCTCGCGCTCGGCGCCCGTGGCGGTCCCCATCCGGGTCGTATCCATTCTTTTCGGCTGGGCGCTCGGCGCCGCGGCCGGCTGGGCCGCGGCGGCGCTCGCCATCATCAACATGCAGAGGATCGGCGCTCTCGAAAGCATCGTCATGGCCCCTTTTGAGGTTCCGGAGCCGAAGCTTGACCACGAATCGGCGCGACGCCCCATCAGGGCATCTACTGACGCCGTTGGCTAGGATGCCCTAGGGATCATATTGAGGTCGTTCCTGGCCGTCCGGACGGGTCCGCCGGGCATCTCGGCGAGATTGCGCCAGAACCGCTCGAGGCTTCGGGTGCCGCCGAACAGGGTGGTGAAATGGGTCGAATCGACCAGCACGATATCGCCCTTGCGCTCGCCTTCCGGCGGCATCCACAGGACGATGTTGAACTCCGTGTTGCCGGCTTCGGTGAAGGGATGGGACTGGCCCATCTCGACGGGTTGCCGGGCCAGCACCCTGACCCGGTCGCCGGCCGACTCGGCGACCTCGTAATGGGGCAAATGCGGATGGAAGTTGAGCGTGTCCACCTCCTGGAGCAGCCCGCGCTCGTCGAGCTTTGGAAACTTGATCAGGGGCGCGATGTCGCCGTTCCTCCGGGCCGGGCGCAATCCCCAGATGTTGCGGACCGGGACGTCGAGCGCCGCCATCAGGTCGCGCGTGTAGGTGCCGAAGCCCTGCTCGCGCGGGACGAGCGCGTCGCCGTGATGCGCATGCTCCTGCTGCCTTTGCTGCTGGCTGTCGGTGAAGCCGACGTCGTGGTGCGGCGCCAGCAGCAGGCAGGTCCCGTCCCGCCTCAGCCACTGCCTCAGCGCGTGGACCTCCGAAGGGTGGGCGTGCTGCTCGGAAGGCAGGTGATCGAGCCCGAAGACGAGCAGGGTGTCGCAATCCGCGAGGATGCGCTCGTCGACGGGCAGGTCGTACCCCGCCTGGTCGACCCGCTGGAACACCGGCACCCGGTGGCCGGTCGTCGCCTCGGCGGCCCGCTGGAAGCTGAGGGTCGAGATGTGGAACAGCTCGAGCGTTCCGGCGATGCCCTGGAGGAAGCGGTTGGAGCGGAACGCCGCGGTCTCGTAGGTCGGCCAGAGCACGTTGCGCACTTCGGTCATGGTCGAGAAGCGGTTCGCCATGAGAGCGGGATTGCGCTGGGCTTCCCAGGGATAGCTCCACGACCAGTAGATGCTGAGCCGGCGCCTGCCGTTGACGGGCCGCGGCATATGCTCCTGGTTGTAGGTCCGGGCCGGAGTCATGCTCTCGCTCCTTCTGTTGCGGGGGCTGCCGGCTCGGCCCACTCGCCGAGCGTCGCCAAATAATGGAGCGCCGCCAGGCCGG
>DASQJV010000527.1:0-3895 GCA_035630855.1 Allosphingosinicella sp.
ATGACCTACCGTACCATCCTCTTCTCGAACGAGGGCGGGATCGCCCGGCTGACCCTGAACCGGCCCGAGCGGCTGAACAGCTTCACCGTCGAGATGCACGAGGAGGTCGCCGACGCCCTCGCCCGGCTCGACGGGGCCCGGGTGCTGGTCCTGACCGGCGCGGGCCGGGGCTTTTGCGCCGGCCAGGACCTCAATGACCGGGCGGTGACTCCGGGCCAGGCGGTCGATCTCGGCGATTCGGTCGAGCGGCGCTACAATCCGCTGATCCGGACCCTGACCGCCCTCCCCTTCCCGGTCGTCGCCCGGGTGAACGGGGTGGCGGCCGGCGCCGGTGCCAACATCGCTTTGGCCTGCGACATCGTCGTCGCGGCGAAGTCTGCCAAATTCATCCAGTCCTTCGCCTCGATCGGACTCATCCCCGACAGCGGCGGAACCTGGGTCCTGCCGCGGCTGGTCGGCCAGGCGCGGGCGCTCGGCCTCGCCCTCACCGCCGAGCCGCTCGCGGCGGAGAAAGCCGCGGAATGGGGCCTGATCTGGAAGGCGGTCGAGGACGAGCGGCTCGACGAGGAGGTCGACGCCCTCGCCGCCCGCTTCGCCGAGGCCCCCACCAAGGGGCTTGCGCGAATCAAGAAGATGATCCGCGAGAGCTGGAGCCACAGCCTCGACGAGGAGCTCGACCTCCAGCGCGACGCGATGCGCGAATTGGGCTTCGGCGAGGATTATCGCGAAGGCGTGGCGGCGTTCATGGAGAAGAGGAAACCGAGCTTCACGGGGCGGTGACCGGTCGTCATTCCGGCGAAGGCCGGAATCCATGAACACGGCCGTTCGATATCCCACCCGGCGGTGTTCATGGATCCCTGGTCAAGCCCGGGATGACGGGCCTGTCACCAGCTCCGCGAACCTGGCCAGGTCGATATTCCCGCCGGAGACGATGCAGACGATCGGCCCCTCCCCCGCCTCGCCGGTGAGCGCGGCGGCCAGCGACAGGGCGCCGGCCCCTTCGGCGATCACCCGCGCCTTCTCGGCCATCGTCCGGAGCGCCTCGCGGGTCGCCGCCAGGCTGACCGTGATGGCGCCGTCGGTGACGGGCCGCATTCGCTGCCACATTCGCTCGGTCACACTCTTGCCACCTGCGCCGTCGACGAACGAAGGCTCCCAGTCCGGGAACCGCCGCGGGCCGCCCTCGCGCAGCGACAGCGCGAACGGCGCCGCCGTCTCCGGCTCGGCGCCAAGCACCTTCACGTCCGGGCGCCGCGCCCGGATCGCGCTGCCGACGCCGGTGATCAACCCGCCGCCGCCGACCGCCGCGATCACCGCCTGCACGTCCGGCGCGTCCTCGAGGATCTCGAGCCCCATGGTAGCATGGCCGGCGATAAAATCGTGGTTGTCGAACGGATGGATGAAGACTCCCTCCATGCCGTCGAACGCATGTTCCTCGACCGCCCGCCAGGCGACGTCATAGGAGACCTCGACGATCCTCGCCCCGAGCGCCGCCATGCGCTCGAGCTTGGTGCGCGGCGCGGTCTCGATTGCGACCACGGTGCAAGCTATCCCCGCCGCCCGCGCCGCATAGGCGACGCCCTGCCCGGCATTGCCGGCGCTGACCGTCCAGACGCCGCGGGCTCGGTCGGCTGGGCCGAGCCTCGCCACCGCATTGGTCGCGCCGCGTATCTTGTAGGCGTTGGTTGGCTGGAGATTTTCCAGCTTGAGCCGAATGTCGGGGCCCATATCGAGCCGGACGAGGGGCGTTCGAAGGACCCGTCCCGCGATCCACTCGCGCGCCGCCTCGATGTCCTCGAGGGTGATGGGTCTGATCGGTTCCGGCATCTGCCCCACTCCCGTTCGGCCATGGACGGGTGCGGACTGCCCCCGGCAGTCCGCAGTCATGCCGGGGGCATGACGACCCGTCCATCTTGTCGAAGGCCTTTCCTTGTCCTTCGGCCGTAAAGCGAAGTAACGGGCTTCGACAAGCTCAGCCCGAACGGGCGGGGATTCCCGCCTCCTTCGGGCAGACGGAGAAAGCATGAAGACTCTCAAGCTGCTAAATTACGCCCAGGACCAATGGTACGGCGCCGAAGGCGGGCTCGCGCCGGTCGAGAGCGCGGTCACCGGCGAGGTGGTCGCCGAGACCGGCAGCGGCGGGCTCGACTTCGCGGCGATGCTCGACCACGCCCGGACCGTCGGCGGCCCGGCGCTACGCCGACTCACCTTCCACGAGCGCGCCCACAGGCTGAAGGCGCTCGCCAACGCGATCATGGCGCGCAAGGAAGAGCTTTACGAGCTCAGCTACGAGACCGGCGCCACCCGCACCGACGGCTGGATCGACATCGAAGGCGGCGCCGGCACCCTCTTCTCCTTCTCGTCCAAGGGCCGGCGCGAGCTTCCCAACGGCCGCATCCTGGTCGACGGCCAGACCGAGCCGCTGTCGAAGGGCGGGACCTTCGTCGGCCAGCATGTCTACACCTCGCTGCAGGGCGTCGCGGTCCATATCAACGCCTTCAACTTCCCGGTCTGGGGGATGCTCGAGAAGCTCGGGCCGACCCTGCTCGCCGGGGTCCCCGCCATCGTCAAGCCGGCCTCCGCCACCGGCTATCTCGCCGAGGCGGCGTTCCGGATCATGATCGAGTCCGACGTGCTTCCGCCCGGCGCCCTGCAGCTGGTGATGGGCGGGGTCGGCGACCTGTTCGACCACCTCACCCTGCAGGACGTGGTCAGCTTCACCGGCTCGGCGCAGACCGCGATGAAGCTCCAGACCCATCCGGTGATCGCCCGCGAGAGCGTCCGCTTCATCGCCGAGCGCGACAGCCTCAACGCCTCGATCCTCGGCCCGGACGCCGCCCCGGGAACGCCCGAGTTCGACCTGTTCATCAAGGAGGTGGCGCGCGAGATGACGGTCAAGGCCGGGCAGAAATGCACCGCCATCCGCCGCGCCATGGCCCCGGCCGAGCATCTCGACGCCGTCCAGGACGCGCTGATCGAGAGGCTCGGCAAGGCCCGGATCGGCAATCCGCGCGAGGAAGGCGTCACCATGGGCGCGCTCGCCAGCCGCTCGCAGCTGCGCTCGGTTCGCGAGGCCGTGGCCGAGCTGGCCAAATCGGCGCGGATCGTCTCCGGCGATCCCGGGCGCCCGCCGGTCGAGGGCAACGGGTCGTTCATCTCTCCCATCCTGCTCCGCTCCGACGATCCCTGGGGCTCGGCGGCGGTCCACGACGTCGAGGCGTTCGGGCCGGTCTCGACGATCATGCCCTATCGCGACCTCGCCGACGCCGTCGCCCTGGCCAACCGCGGCATGGGCAGCCTCGCTTTGTCGCTCTTCACCTTCGATCCGGCGGTCGCCGAGGAGTTCGTGCTCGGCGCCGGCGCCTATCACGGCCGCATGGTCATCCTCGACCGGACCAGCGCCAGGGAATCGACCGGCCACGGCTCCCCCCTCCCCGTCCTCGTCCACGGCGGCCCCGGCCGCGCCGGCGGAGGCGAGGAGATGGGCGGGATCCGCGGGGTCATGCATTACATGCAGAGGACGGCCCTCCAGGGCTCGCCGGCGGTGCTCTCCAGCGTCGTCAAGCAGTGGCTCCCGGGCGCTCCCAAGGCCGAGGGCGACCGCCACCCCTTCCGAAAGCGCATCTCGGAGCTGGAGGTGGGCTATACCCTGAAGACGGCGAGCCGTACGGTCAGCCTCGAGGATATCGAGCATTTCGCCGCCTTCACCGGCGACAATTTCTACGCCCATATGGACGAGGAAGCGGCGAAGGCGAACCCGATCTTCGACGGGCGGGTCGCTCACGGCTACCTCATCCTCAGCTTCGCCGCGGGCCTGTTCGTCGATCCCGACCCGGGCCCCGTCCTCGCCAATTACGGCCTCGAGGGCCTTCGCTTCCAGACTCCGCTCTATCCC
>DASQJV010000528.1:0-6445 GCA_035630855.1 Allosphingosinicella sp.
ATCGTGCCCTCGCCGACATAGGCGCCGATATTGACGAAGCTCGGCATGAGGACGGCGCCCTTGCCGACGAAGGCGCCGCGGCGGACGATCGCGCCCGGGACGGCACGGAAGCCGGCTCCGGCGAAGCGGTTCGGCCCCCATCCGGCGAACTTGGACGGCACCTTGTCCCACCAGTGGGCGCCGCCGGGGCCGCCCGGAATCGCCTCCATCGGGGTCAGCCGGAAGGAAAGCAGCACCGCCTTCTTGAGCCACTGGTTCACCGTCCAGCCGCCCTCGCCTTTCTCGGCGACCCGAGCCTCGCCGGAATCGAGAAGCAGGACGGCGTCCTCGACGGCCTGCCGGACCTCGGAATCGTCGCCGCCGAGCGAGTCGCGGCGCTCCCAGGCTTGCTCGATGACGGCCTTCATCGCGTCGCTCATGCCGCATCCCCTTCGGTGATCTCGCTCAGCCAGTCGCCGATATCGGTAATGCGGTAATCGATAAAGGCGGGATCGGCGTCGTGGCTGGCCTGCTCCGACCCGTTGTCGACCCAGACGGTGGTCATTCCGAGCTGCTTGGCCGGGACCAGGTTCCTCGCCATGTCCTCGGCGAAGAGGGCTCGGGTCGGCTCGATCCCGTGGCGCTGGCACATCGCCGCATAAGCGCGCGGATCGGGCTTGGGGACATAATCCATGGCGTGGATGTCGTGGACCCCGTCGAAGGCGTTGGCGAGGCCGAGGCGGTCGAGGACCCGGCGGGCATAGGTCTCGTCGCCGTTGGTGAAGACGAACTTGCGGCCGGGCAGCCGGTCCAGCGCCGCCACCACCCGCGGATCGGCGGTAAGCCGGGCGAAGTCGATGTCGTGGACGTAGTCGAGAAAGTCGCGCGGCTCGACGCCATGCTCCTTCATCAGCCCGGCGAGCGTGGTGCCGTGATCGCGGAAGAAGCCCTTCTGGACGATCCGGGCTTCCGCCGGTGTGCAGCCGAGCCGGTTCGAGATATACTCGCCCATGCGGACGTCGATCAGCTCGAACAGGTTGGCCGAAGCCGGATAGAGGCTGTTGTCGAGGTCGAAGATCCAGCAGTCGATCGAGGCGAGCGGCGATGGGAGCATGGCCCGCTCATAGGGCGCAAGTGACCTTCAGCAAATTGAAAGCATCGGGAGGATATGAGACGATTGGAAAACCCAAAAATCTGAACCAGTTAGCCGAGGACCGCGGATGAACGCCAGGCTCGCACGCAATGCCCTGCTGATGACCGCCTGCGCGGCCGCGCTCGTCCTTTCCGGCTGCGGCGGCGGAGGCGGCGGCGGCGGTCCCGCTCCGATCTCGGCGCCTCCGCCGGCCCCGCCGCCTCCGCCCCCGCCGCCACCGCCACCGCCTCCTCCGCCACCCCCGCCGCCGCCGTCCGGGGTGAATTACAACGATGCCGAATATGGCCGGTCGAACGCCGCCGCCGCCCACAACAGCATCGCCGCCTACAATGCCGGAGTGACCGGGCTCGGAGTGAAGATCGCGGTCGTCGACTCGGGGATCAACCCGAACCTCGCCGAGTTCGCCGGCAAGATCGATCCCGCCAGCCGCGACGTCGCCGCCAACCGCGGGATCACCGACACCGAAGGCCACGGCACCGCCGTCTCGGCCGTCGCGGCGGCGGCGCGCAACGGCAGCAGCATCCTCGGAGTCGCCTTCGACGCCACGATCCTGTCGTTCAACACCTCCGATCCCAACGATTGCGATCCGGACGACGGCTGCAACCACAGCGATCCCGACATCGCCGCGGCGATCGACCTCGCCCGGATGAACGGCGCCAAGGTGATCAACATCTCGCTCGGCGGCCCCGATCCCAGCGGGATCGTCAACGCCGCCATCGTGCGCGCGGCGGCGGCCGGCATCCTCGTCGTGCTCTCGGCCGGGAACAGCGGCGACGAGCCCGGCGGCGAGAATCCGGAAGGCTTCGTCCTGTCGGCGTCCGACGCCGGCAACGTCATCATCGCCGGAGCGATGAACTCGTCGCGCAACGTCGCCACCTTCTCGAACAAGGCCGGCACCGGGGCGTCCCGCTACCTCGTCGCCCTCGGCGTGGGAGTGCGCGCCCCCGACCATACCGGCGCCAGCTTCCTGTGGTCGGGAACCTCCTTCTCGGCGCCGGTGATCAGCGGCGCCGCCGCGCTGCTCGCGAGCGCCTTCCCCAACCTCACCGGCCAGCAGATCATGCAGATCCTGCTCGGCAGTGCCGACGACGCCGGAGCGCCGGGGACGGACCCCATTTTCGGCCGCGGAATCCTCAACATCCAGCGCGCCTTCCAGCCCCAGGGCAGCCTCAGCCTGCCGGACGGCAAGTCTGTCGACATCACCGCCGGCCCGGGCCAGGGGTCGACGACGATGGGCGACGCCAGGACCTCGCTCGGCGGGATCGTCGTCCTCGACGGGTTCTCGCGCGCTTATTCGATGACCCTCGCTTCCGCCCTCCGCCGCGCGGAGCAGGACCGGCCGCTCGGCCGGGCGTTCCAGCCGGGGCTCAGCACGGCCACCGCCGGAGCGCGCGGGGTCGCCGTCTCGATCACCGTCGACCGGAGGATGACCGGTCAGCCGCAGGTCGGGCTCGCCCAGCTCGGCCTCACCTACGAGGATTCGCGCAAGGCGCGGGTGCTGTCCGGAGTGGCGATCAGCCGGCTGAGCCCGCGGCTGTCGGTGGCGCTCGGGCTCGCCGAGAGCGGCAAGACGCTCGAGCGCCGGCTCACCGGCCATTATCAGGACGCCTTCCTCGTCGCCCGCGATCCGATGAGCCGGATGGGCTTCGAGGGCGATTCGTCGGGCGCGGTCGGGATCCGTCACCGACTCGGCCGGATCGGCCTCACCGTCACCGCCGAGCGCGGCGAAATCCTCCAGCCCGGCTTCGACCGGTCGGCCGTCCAGCCGCGCTACGGAATCGTCTCGATCGCCGCCGACCGCCGCGTCGGCCGGGCGAGGCTGAGCCTGGGCGCGACCCGGCTCGACGAGCAGTCGACCCTGTTCGGGGCCCGCTTCTCGCCGCTGATCGGAGTCGGCGGAGCGACCAGCTGGTTCGCCGACGCCGGCGCCGGAATCGCCCTCGGGCGCGGCTGGAACGCCACGCTGGGCTACCGCCTGGGCTGGTCCGACGTTCCGGCGGCGGCCGGGCTCGCGCAGGGCGGGCGGCTCGCCACCGACGCCTGGTCGGTCGACCTGGCGAGGAGCGGCGCGCTTCGCCCGGGCGACCGTTTCGCGCTTCGGGCGATGCAGCCGCTCCGGGTCCGCTCGGGCGGCCTCGAGCTCAGGGTGCCCATCTCCTACAGCTACGCGACGCTGAGCGCCGGCTATGAGAGCCGCTTCCTCGCTCTCGCCCCGACCGGCCGCGAGATCGACCTCGAGGCCGCCTACGGCTTCGACCTGCTCGCCGGCGCCGGCCATCTCAGCGCCAACGCCTTCGCCCGCCGCCATCCGGGCAACGTCGCCGAGCTGGACCCGGACCTGGGAGCGGCGATCCGGTTCACTCTGGGCTTTTAGGGCATTCGGTAATCAGGTGGCCCGTCTCCGTTCGGGCTGAGCTTGTCGAAGCCTTTCCTTGCCTTCCGAAACAGGAAGGAAGGCCCTTCGACAGGCTCAGGGCGAACGGATTCGGTGACGCCAGCCGATCCCTTGGCGCTTA
The DNA here is from genome assembly GCA_035630855.1 of Allosphingosinicella sp. Lineage (GTDB taxonomy): Bacteria > Pseudomonadota > Alphaproteobacteria > Sphingomonadales > Sphingomonadaceae > Allosphingosinicella. Next base: position 3,649 of record DASQJV010000528.1, read on the forward strand.
GCGTCGCGGCGAAGGCCCCGGGGCGAGGACGATGAGGATCCTGAGGTCGCGGTCCGGGCGCCAGTTGCTCTTGCGCATCTCGAACCGGGTCGGGGAGATCTTGCGGACGCCGTCGCCGCAGAAGCTGACGAGGTTGGCGGGCGCGCCCTTGTCGACGACCAGCCGGAAGTCGCCGATCGGGGAGCGCCAGTTGCCGCCGGTGGTGAGGACGTAGCCGATCCGTTGCTCGGGCGTGGCGGGGGCCGAGCGGCGGAGTCGGTCGAGGCCGGCGAGGAAGGCGGGCTCGACGCAATAGTCGCGGATCATGGCCCGGCCCTCGGCGCTGGCGCGGAATTCCGGGAAGCCCAGAGCGGCGTCGACGCTTCCGCCCGTCCCGGGGACGTAGCGATGCTCGACGACCAGGTCGCGTCCGGCCGGGAAGAGCTGGTCCCAATGCCAGCTCTCCTTCTCGACCCAGGCGGGAACGAGATGGCGTTCCCAGCCCCTGCCGTCGTCATATTCGTCGATCGCGGCGAGGCCCAGGGCGAGCAGCCTGGAGCGGTCGGCCGGGGGCAGCCGGTCGAGCGCCGCGCCGTCCGAATCGGGGGCGAGGCCGAAGCCCTTCAGCTCGGCCGTGCGGTCGACGCCCTTCACCAGCGCCCGGCGCTCGACGGCCATGGCGACCGTCCGCCCGCCGACCTTGGTCGAGAAATCTGCCGGATAGGCGACGTCGCTGAAATTCTCCTCGGTGCGGTCGCGGTCCGGCATCGGGAAGGCGACCGTGGTGCGGATGTCGCGGCCGCCGCGGTTGCGGAAGACGTAGCGCACCCGCACCTCGGCCGCGGAGACGAACAGATCCTCGGAGACCATGTCGATGTCGGCGGACCGGGTGAGGACGAGGCCGCCGGCGGCACGCTCGGCGGTGCTGTCGTTGGCCGCCGCCGGCGCCGCGAGCGCGAGGGCGGTAAGCAGCGCCAGGCTTCGTTTCATCGCCGCCCCCTTCTTTGCCTCCCTGCCGGCGGAGCCGGCGGGGAGGGGGACCACCGCAGGCGGTGGAGGGGTGATCGAGCGCGGACGCCGAGGATCGAGCGCCTGATGCCCTGCCGTCCCGGCCTGACCACCCCTCCACCATGCTTCGCATGGTCCCCCTCCCCATCGCAAGGCGATGGGGAGGCAGAATCAGTTGATGCTGATCACGCCATCCACCGCCCGCCATTCGGCCGGGCGGATGAGGTGCTGGTGGGCGACCCGGACGGAGTGGAGGACCGCCTCGATGTCGGTCCGCCAATGGTCGAGGAAGCGGTGGAGGACCGGGAAGCGCGGGGCGACGTCATATTGCTGCCAGACGAACAGCTGGATGAGCTTGGGATGGTCGGGAAGGTAATAAGCGACCTCGGCGGTCATCAGCCCGTAACCCTGGACCTGAAGCAGGAAATCGCGGTCGTTCATCGCGCCCTCCGAAGCGTTACGGGGGCAGCATAGCCGAAGATGCTTAACGGCGAACTAACCATGTTGGGGCCGCGGGCACTTCGTCATTCCGGCGAAGGCCGGAATCCATGAACACGGACTGCCGCGAACTCGCCAAAACCTGTGTTCATGGATCCCGGGTCGAGCCCGGGATGACGGGCGCGTCAGACGGTGAAGCTTTCGCCGCAGCCGCACTGGCCCTTGGCGTTGGGGTTGGCGAAGACGAAGCCGGCGGCGAAATCGTCCTCCTGCCAGTCCATGGTCGAGCCGATCAGATAGAGGATCGAGGCGCCGTCGACGAAGAAGGGACCGGCCGGCGTGTCGATCCGCTCGTCGAGCGGGCTGGCCTCGGCGACATAGTCGACGCTGTAGGCGAGGCCGGAGCAGCCGCGCCGGGGGGTCGACAGCTTCACTCCGACCGTGCCTTCGGGCGCGCGCGCCATCAGCGAGGCGATCCGGGCCTCGGCGGCGGGAGTCAGGGCGAGCGCGGCTCGGCGGGCTCGGCGGGGGGCGGCGGTCGTCGTCATAGCATTCCCAGCTCGAGCTTGGCCTCGTCGCTCATCTTCTGCGGGTCCCAGGGCGGGTCCCAGACCAGCTCGACCTCGGCATGGCCGACTCCCGGCACCGAGCCGACCCGGAGCTCGACCTCGCCGGGCATGGATTCGGCGACCGGGCAATGCGGCGTGGTCAGGGTCATCTTGACCATGGCGTGGTTCTCGGGGGTGATCTCGACGTCGTAGATGAGGCCGAGGTCGTAGATGTTGACCGGTATCTCGGGGTCGTAAATCTCCTTCAGAGCCTCGATCACCGCTTCGTGGAGGTCGCCGCCCGCGGGCTCCGCCGGCTTCTGCTGGGCGAGGAAGCCCTCGAGATAGTCGCGCTTGCGCTCGAACGTGTCGCCGACTCGCGCCTTGGGCGGGGATGGCACGCCGTCCACCTCCTCGACCTCGATTCTGCGCTCCTCGTTCACCCGAAAATCCTTCTCACCCGTTCCAGTCCGCGAACCAGCGCCTCGATGTCCCTCGGCCCATTATAGACCCCGAAGCTCGCCCGCGCCGTCGCGTCGACTCCGAGATGCGCCATCAGCGGCTGGGCGCAATGGTGCCCGGCGCGGATCGCCACCCGGCTCTCGTCCAATATGGTGCCGATGTCGTGCGGATGCACCCCTTCGAGCGCGAAGCTGACGATTCCGGCGCTGTCGTCGGGTCCGAACAGGCGGACGCTGTTGAGCGAGGAGAGGGCCTCGCGGGACTCGCGGACAAGCGCCGCCTCATGGGCGCCGATCGCCTCGACGCCGATCCCCTCCACACGTCGACCAGGTCTTCCTTCCTGATCCCCAGCAAATCGATGC
>DASQJV010000529.1:0-3274 GCA_035630855.1 Allosphingosinicella sp.
CCGTAAGGACGGGAGAGGGGTTTCACCCTCGACGCCTTCAGGGAGCGGGGCTAGGGCGCGTCCATGGACGCCGCCGAAGCCATTCACGAGAAGTTCGTCGCCAAGGTCCGGGACGGGAAGCTGCCGCGGCGCCTCGTCGACCTACGGCCCGCCGACATCGGCCTTGCTCCCGAAGCGATGGTCGAGCTGTTCTACAGCCAGGTGGCGAGCCGGCAGATGGATCGGCTGTCGCGCAAATTGCAGGCGCGCGGCGAGGGTTTCTACACGATCGGAAGCTCGGGCCACGAGAACAACGCCGCGGTCGCGGAGGCTCTGCGAGCCGACGACATGGCCTTCCTCCACTACCGCTCCAACGCCTTCCAGATCCACCGCTCGAAGAAGCTTCCCGGCCAGACCCCGCTCTGGGACATGCTTCTGAGCTTCGCCGCCTCGGCCGAGGACCCGATCTCGGGCGGCCGCCACAAGGTGATCGGCTCGAAGCCGCTCCTTATTCCGCCGCAGACCAGCACAATCGCCTCGCATTTGCCCAAGGCGGTCGGGGCGGCGTTCAGCATCGGCATCGCCAGGACGCTCAAGCTCGACGAGACGGCCCTGGCTCGGGACTCGATCGTCCTCGCCAGCTTCGGCGACGCCTCGGCCAACCATTCGACCGCCCAGGGCGCGTTCAACACCGCCGCCTGGACCGCCTATCAGGGCTCGCCGATGCCGCTCGTCTTCCTGTGCGAGGACAATGGCATCGGCATCTCGACCCGCACCCCGCCCGGCTGGATCGGCGCGTCGTTCCGGAACCGGCCGGGCCTCGAATATGTGCATTGCAGCGGCCTCGACATGGCCGACGCCTGGCGCGGAGCGGTCGAGGCGGCCCGGATCGCACGGACCCAGCGGCGGCCCGTCTTCCTCCACATGGACTGCGTCCGGCTCTACGGCCATGCCGGCTCGGACGTCCAGGCGACCTATCTCAGCAAGGCGCAGATCGAGCAGGACGAGGAGCGCGATCCTTTGCTCTACAGCGCCGCTTTGCTGGTCGAGCAGGGCCTTCTGTCGGAAAGCCGGATCCTCGACATCTACAACGAGGCCGAGGCCACCCTCGCCCGGATCGCGGAGCAGGCGATCACCCGGCCCAAGCTGACGACGAGCCGGGAGGTGATGGCGAGCCTCGTCCCGCCCAAGCGTCCCCCGGCCCGCGCCAACACGCCCACTCCGGAGCAGCGCGAGGCGCTGTTCGCCCGCGACCGGAGCATGATCGACAAGCCCCAGCACATGGCGCGGCTGCTGAGCTGGGCGCTTGCCGACCTGATGCTGGCTTACCCCCAGATCATCGTCGCCGGCGAGGACGTCGGGCCCAAGGGCGGGGTCTACAACGTCACCGCCAAGCTCCACGAGCGCTTCGGCTCGTGCCGGGTGATCAACACTTTGCTCGACGAGCAGTCGATCCTCGGCCTCGGCATCGGCGCGGCGCATAACGACCTGCTCGCCATCACCGAGATCCAGTTCCTCGCCTACGTCCACAATGCCGAGGACCAGATACGCGGCGAGGCGGCGACCCTGAGCTTCTTCTCGAACGGCCAGTATACCAACCCGACCATCATCCGGATCGCCGGCCTCGGCTACCAGAAGGGCTTCGGCGGCCATTTCCACAACGACAACAGCCTCGCGATCTTCAGGGACATTCCGGGCCTGATCCTCGCCTGCCCGAGCAACGGCGCCGACGCGGTGGAGATGCTGCGCGAATGCGTCCGCCTCGCGCTCGAGGAGCAGAGGGTCGTCGTCTTCCTCGAGCCGATCGCCCTCTACATGACCCGCGACCTCCACGAGGAGGGGGACGGCCTGTGGACGTCCACCTATGCCGCCCCCGGCTCGGCGAGGCCGGTCCGGCTGGGCGAGCCCGCCGTCCATGGCGACGGCACTGACCTCGCCATCGTCAGCTACGCCAACGGCTACTTCCTCTCGCGCCAGGCGGAGAAGATCCTGAGCGAGCAGCACGGCCTCAAATCGAGGGTGATCGACCTGCGCTGGCTGGCGCCGCTCAACGAGGAAGGCTTGCTCGACGCAGTGGCGGGCTGCGAGCGCATCCTGATCGTCGACGAATGCCGGAAGACCGGCTCGCAGAGCGAGGCGCTGATGGCCCTCTTCGCCGAGCGCGCGCCGGGGGTCGCGGCCCGCCGGATCACCGCCGAGGATTCGTTCATCCCGCTCGGCCGGGCGGCCACGCTGACCCTTCCGAGCCGCGACTCGATCGTCGCCGCGGCTCTGGAGATGGTCCGTGGCTGAGTCGGCACTGGTCGTCTGTCCGGGACGAGGCACCTACGGCAAGGCGGAACTGGGCTATCTGAAGCGATTCCATGCAAAGAATGGCGATCTCGTCACATCTTTCGACCGGCTCCGCGCCGAGCGCGGCCGGCCGACGATCTCCGAGCTCGACGGCGCCGACCGGTTCAGCCCGGCCCTTCTTACCCGCGGCGACATCGCCTCTCCGCTCATCTTCGCCGCCTCCTACGCCGACTTCCTGGCCATCGACCGCTCACGCTTCGACGTCGCCGCCGTCACCGGCAACTCGATGGGCTGGTATACCGCTCTTGCCGTCGCCGGGGCGGTCGGGCCGGAGCAGGGCTTCCGGATCATCGACGCGATGGGCGAGAACAGCCAGGCGGGCGAGGCTGGAGGGCAGGTCCTGCTCACCCTGGTCGACGAGGAATGGCGGGCGATCCCGGGGCTTCGCGAGCAGGTGCTGGCGCTCGCCGGCGAGATCGGCGGGCGCGACGGCTGCAGGCTCTACGTCTCGATCGAGCTCGGGGGGATGATCGTCTTCGCCGGAAACGAGGCCGGCCTCGCCGCCCTCCTCGCCGAAGCCCCGCCGACTCCGGCGCGCGAGCCCCTCCGGCTCGTCAACCACGGCCCCTTCCACACGCCGCTCATGGCCGGCTCGTCGGAGCGCGCCCTGGCGCAGCTCCCGGCCGACTGGTTCGGCTCGCCGGAGGTTCCGATGATCGACGGCCGCGGCCATGTCTGGCGGCCGTTCGCGACCCCGGCCGAGGCGCTTCACCGCTACACCTTCGTCACCCAGATCCTCGAAACCTACGATTTCACCCGGGCGATCCAGGTCGCGGTCAGGGAGCATGCGCCGGACAGGATCGTCCTGCTCGGCCCCGGCGATACGCTCGGCGGCGCCATCGCCCAGGCCCTGATCGCGATCCAGTGGCGCGGCCTTCGCTCCAAGTCCGACTTCCAGGCGATTCAGGAATCGGACTCGCCGATCCTCCTGTCGATGGGCCGC
>DASQJV010000530.1:0-10314 GCA_035630855.1 Allosphingosinicella sp.
GCCGGGACGCCCCGACCGAGCAGCTGGTCGAAATCTATCTCGGCTTCGTCTTCGCTTTGGCCGGCTCGGTCGGCTTCGCGCTCGGCTGGTCGGTCCTACTGACGGTGAGCCATGGCGAGGAGTCGGAGCCGCCCAAGCATATCGTCAGCGAAGCGCTCCGCCTCTATCCGGTCGCCTGGCTGTTCGGCCGAAAGCCTCTCGTGCCCCACGCTCTCGCCGGCATCGAGGTCGGCCCGGCCGACGAAGTCATGGTCTCGCCTTATGCGGTCCACCGCAACCCCGCGCACTGGCCGGATCCCACCCTGTTCGCGCCGTCGCGGTGGCGCGAGGCGCATGACCGAAGCGCCTGGCTCCCCTTCGGCGCGGGCGAGCATACCTGCGCCGCCGTCTCGACCACCTTCCAGATCCTCGAGCGGGTCCTGGCCGAGCTGTTCCAGGGTTATTCCGCCCGAATCCCGCAGGCCGGCGAGCGCCCCGGGATCGCGGCCGCCCTCGCTCCGCCGCCTTTCACTCTGGCGCTGGAGCGGCGGTGACCGATCCATTCGACGGATCCACTCGCTATCTGCGGCCGGCTAACTCACGGATTTTGCATATTCTTTCGATAATGGTAGGGGCGTCGTGATGGACGACAGCACCCGCCTGGACAGCAGCGACAGAGACACTTCCGAACTGAGCGATGAGCGCGAGACTCGCCGTGCCGAGCTTCGCGCCGCCGTCAAGCGCGGTCTCGAGGACATTGAAGAGGGCCGGGTCGCCGACCTGGAAGCAGCGCTCGACCGGATCGAGGCGATGCTCGACGAGCTGGACGCGATCAAGCCCTCCGGCCGCTGAGTCTCTCCGTCGGCCCCGATCGCCACAATTGCGACAATATAGCCTTCGGCCCGACATCTTCCCGACTCGATGACCGGCTAGAAGCCTGCTGACGGCGCGGCATCCGGCCCGCCCGAAATGTGGGAAGGAACAAGCGATGGCTTGGGTTGCGGCGCTGGGGCTCATGATCGGGACCATGGTGACGCTCCAGGCCTTCTGCGCCGAGCTCAGCTTCCGCCGCTTCGAGCCGCGCGAGCGCTGAGGAGCGACGCGCCATGCACCCCATCGTCTTCCTCGCCCTGCTCACCATCGCGATGCTGCTTCTGGCGGCCCTCCGCCTCGAGCTGAACTTCCGCCGCACCGCCGAAGCGGGGCCCGGTCCCGAGACCCGCGGCTCCAGGCCCGAGCGCGAGCCGCGCAGGCCCGAGCTTCGCGCGTCGCCGGCCGGGGGTTATTGCCAGTCGCCCTGGTCGGCCGGAGCGCCGCGCCGGGGCTGAGCCTGACCCAAGGCCTGCTTCACATTTGCGTATGTTCGTGATATGTTCCGGTCATGCCGGCGCCATCCCGCCTTCTCGATCATGCAGCGACGCGATTGGCGCGGGCGGCGAAAGTTTTTCGCTTCCAGGGAAGCCGAAACATCGAAACTTCGGAAACTTCCGCCGAGACTTCCGAGCCGTCAGGCGCGCCGGGCCGGCTTGGCCTTGTAGCGTTTCTGGGCCGTCGGCGGCCCGGCCCGGCGGTTCTGCCTGGCGGCGTCGCGAGGCTTGCCCTCGACCGGCTCGATCCGGACCCCGCCCTCGCCGTCCTCGTCGGTCGCGGTGCGGCGGACCGCGGCCATGAAGCGGCCGGCGGCGGCGCGCGGGACCTCGAACATCGTCTCGCCGGCGGCGATTCTGATCGCCCCGATCTCGGACTTGGTGATGTGGCCGCGCCGGCAGAGCAGCGGAAGCAGCCAGCGCGGATCGGCATTGTGGCGGCGGCCGATGTCCATCCGGAACCAGAGCGTGTCCTCGAAGCCGGGCCTCGGCCCCTCCGGCCGGCGGGCCTCGCCGGCGGCGCCGGAATCGACCATCTCCTCGGGCGCCGGCATCCGGGCGCGATGGGCTCGGACCAGGGCCGCGGCGATCTCCTCGGGAGGCTTGGCCTCCATCAGCCGGCGGGCGAGGTCGCGATCCTCCTCCTCGATCTCGGCCGGCTCGAGCAGAGCGGTGAGCAGCCGGTCGTGGTCGCTTCGGCGGATATCCTCCGGGGTCGGCGGCTTGATCCACTCGACCTCGATCCGGGCCCCGCGCAGGACCATCTCGACCCGCTTGCGGCGCGGATAGGGAACGACGAGGACGGCGATGCCCTTGCGCCCCGCCCGCCCGGTCCGGCCCGAGCGGTGCTGGAGGGTCTCGGCGTCGCGCGGAAGCTCGACATGGACGACGAGGCTGAGGTTGGGCAGGTCGATCCCGCGGGCGGCGACGTCGGTCGCGACCAGCACCCGCGCCCGGCCGTCCCTGAGCGCCTGGAGCGCCTGGTTGCGCTCGTTCTGGCTGTGCTCGCCGGACAAAGCGACCGCGCTGAACCCGCGCTCGACCAGCGAGCTGTGCAGCCTCCGGACATTCTCCCGGGTCGCGCAGAACAGCAAAGCGCTCTCGGCCTCGTGGAGCCGGAGGAGATTGACCACGGCATGCTCGATGTCGGCGGGCGCGACGGTCATCGCCTGGTAGGCGATGTCGCCATGGCCCCTCTCCTCCCCGACCGTCGAGATTCGCAGCGCGTCCTTCTGGTAGCGCCTGGCCAGGGCCACGATCGGCCTCGGCATGGTCGCCGAGAAGAGCAGGGTCCGCCGGGCCGGCGGGGTGGCGTCGAGTATCTCCTCGAGATCCTCGCGAAACCCCATGTCGAGCATCTCGTCCGCCTCGTCGAGGACGACGGCCCGGAGCTTCGACAGGTCGAGAGCGCCGCGCTCGAGATGATCGCGAAGCCGCCCCGGGGTGCCGACGACGATATGGGCGCCGTTCTGGAGGACACGCCTTTCCTTGGAGGCGTCCATGCCGCCGACGCAGGTCGCGATCCGGGCTCCGGCCGGGGCGTAGAGCCAGGCCAGCTCGCGGCTGACCTGGAGCGCGAGCTCGCGGGTCGGCGCGACGATCAGGGCCAGCGGCTCGCGGGCGAAGCCGGCCCCGCCGTCGTCGCCGAGCAGCTGGGGCGCCATCGCCAGGCCGAAGGCTACGGTCTTGCCCGAGCCGGTCTGGGCCGAGACGACGAGGTCCCGCCCCTCCGCCTCCGGCTCGAGCACGGCGGCCTGGACGGGGGTGGGCGTGGCGTAGCCGCGCGCGGCCAGCGCCCCGGCGAGGCGCGAAGGGAGGTTGTGAAAGGGCATGGCCGCCATGTGGGAGGTAAAAGAGGCCGGGGCAAGGCAGGCCTCGCCGTCATTCCGGCGGAAGCCGGAATCCATGACCGCCGTCGCTGCCCAGTTTCCACCGGCGGTGTTCATGGATGCCGGGTCGAGCCCGGCATGACGGAGGAGGTCGACACAATTGGCACACATCTCCCGCCGGCGCGGCATCGTCGCGTGACGCTCCGGGCGCATTCGGGCTTCATCCGCTGGAGAAGTCCGATGAAGTCCATGATCGCCGGTTTCCTGACCACCGCTTTGCTGCTGGCGCTCCACGTGGCGCCGCCGCCCGAAGCGTTTGAGTCCTATGCCAGCCCGGCCGACCGGGCGTTCGCGGAGCGCCACGCCCACGAATCCACGGAAGAGCTGCGCACCGAGCTCGGCCTCGATCATTGAGCGCCGATTTCCGACTCGCCGAGGCTTGACTGCCCTGAGGTCCCCGACCAAGGCTCGGGCCGCTCAGGAGAAAAACACATGCGAATCAGCTCCATCCTCGCCGCCGCCGCAGCAGCCTCGATGGCGGCCGCTCCGGTCGTCGCCGCTCCCAGGCCCGCGGCGGCGCCCGCGACCGAGGTCGCTCCGGCCTCCGAATCGGTCGACGGCGAGCAGATCCGCGGCGGATTCCTGCTTCCGCTCGCGATCATCATCGCCATCATCATCGGCGTCCTGCTTCTGACCAAGGACGACGAAGACCCGGTCAGCCCGTAGGCATGGCGCTTCGCCTGACGGCCTTCGCGGCCACGGCCCTGATCGCGGCCGCCCCGGGCCGGGCCCAGCCGGTCCCCGACGAGGCGGCCTTCCGAGCGACCTACAAGGAGCTGGTCGAGACCAACACCACCCTCTCGGCCGGAAGCTGCACGCTCGCCGCCGAGCGGATGGCGGCCCGGCTCAGGGCCGCGGGCTATCCCGATTCCGACCTTCACCTGATCGTCGAGCCCTCGCATCCGAAGGAGGGCAGCCTCGTCGCCGTCCTGCCCGGCTCCGATCCCAAGGCGAAGGCGATCCTGCTCCTCGCCCATATCGACGTGGTCGAGGCCGACCGCGCCGACTGGGCCCGCGACCCCTTCACCCTCGTCGAGGAGAAAGGCTTCTTCTACGCCCGCGGCGCCGCCGACGACAAAGCCCAGGCGGCGATCTGGGTCGACACCCTGGCCCGATTCAAGCGTGAGGGGTTCCGGCCGAGGCGAACGATCAAGATGGCCCTGACCTGCGGCGAAGAGACGGCGGGCGCGTTCAACGGCGCCCAATATCTCGCCGCCGAGAAGCGCGACCTGATCGACGCCGAATTCGCCCTCAACGAGGGCGCCGGCGGCCTTCTCGACGAATCCGGCAGGCCGGTCGTGCTCAACATTCAGGCCGGAGAGAAATTCCCGCAGAACTACCGGCTCGAAGTCACCAATCCCGGCGGCCACAGCTCGCGGCCGGTGCGCGAGAATGCGATCTACCGGCTCGCCGACGCGCTCGTCAAAATCCGGGCCCAGGACTTCCCGGTCCAGTCGAACGAGGCGACCCGGAGCTATTTCGGAGCGATGGCGAAGCTCGTCCGAGGTCCCTACTCGGCCGCGATGACGTCCTTCGCCGAGGATCCGGCGGACCCGGCCGCGGCCGCCACGCTCGCCGCCGACCCGGCCTGGAACGCGATCCTTCGCACGACCTGCGTCGCGACGATGCTCGACGGCGGCCACGCCACCAATGCCCTGCCTCAGCGCGCCCGGGCCAACGTCAATTGCCGGATCTTCCCGGGCACGTCGGTCGAGCAGGTCCGCCAGGCGCTGGAGCGGGTCGTCGCCGATCCGCAGGTCAGGATCACGACCCTCGAGACCCGAAGCCGGATCTCGCCGCCGCCGCCGCTGACCGAGCGGGTGCTCGGCCCGGCGCGCGAGGCCGCGGCCGAGATCTTCCCGGGGGTCCCGCTGGTGCCGCTGATGGCCGCGGGCGGCACCGACGCCGCCTTCCTGACTCCGGCCGGGATCCCGACCTACGGCCTCTCCGGCCTCTTCGCCGACAAGGAGGGAAGCCACGCCCACGGCCTCGACGAGAGGATCCGGGTCAAGTCGCTGATGGACGGCCGGGCCTTCCTCTACCGGCTGGTGAAGCTCTACTCCGCCAAATAATCCTCCCCGATATTTCTCGGGGAGGGGGACCATGCGAAGCATGGTGGAGGGGGTTCTTCCGGAGCGGTCAAGGACCCCTGCACCGTGCTCCGCGCGGTCCCCCTCCCCGCGAGATCGCGGGGAGGATCCTCATGCATCCCGTCGCTGCCGCGCCACGCTCCGCCCCGCTTCCTGCGATGGAACGAGCCCGAAGCGCCGCGAAATTCATTGTAACCCCGATATGAAACAGCAAACCCCCTCGCTCGCCCGCGCCGCCGCGCTGCTCCTTGCCGCCGCCGCGCTCCCCCTCACACCCGCTCTCGCGCAGGAGACCGCGCCGCCGGCCGACCCGCCGGCAGAGGCCACCTCGCCGCCGGACGCGACCACCTCGATCCCGCCGCCCGAGGCCACCACTCCGCCGCCCGAGACGGTCGTCACCGAGCCCGAAGCCGTCGCGCCCGCGCCGGTGCCGGTGACCCGCGCTCCGGCCCGCACCACCACCACGACCCGGCGCACCGAGACCCGGACGATCAGGCGGACGCCCGCAACGGTGCCCGGACCGGCCATCCCGGTCGCGACGGCTCCGGTCGCCGTCCCGGTCGAGACCCTTCCGCCGGTGACGACGCTGCCGCCGCCGGTCGCCCAGACCCCGCCCGAAGTCCTGCCGGAGGTGCCGCCGGCCCCGGTGACGACCACGGTGGAGACTCAGGACAGCCGCGATTCCCTGCTGCCCTGGCTCCTCGGCGGGCTTCTGCTGGTCGGCGCCCTCGCCTTCTTCGCGCTTCGCCGCCGCCGCCGGACCGACGTCTATGACGAGGTCCGGGAAGAGGCCTACCAGCCGGCGCCCGCGACCGTCGCGCCGGTCGCCGCCGCCGCGCCCATCGTGACTCCGGCACCCGCCGGCCGCCCCGATCTCGATCTCGCCATGCGCCCGGTCCGCGCCGGGGTGACCGGCTCCGACGCGCGGGTCGAGTTCGAGCTCACCGTCGGCAACAACGGTCCGGTCGCGGCCGAGGACGTCCGGATCTCGACCTGGATGCTCGCCGCCGGCTCGTCCGAGGCGGAGCAGGCGCTGATCGTTCCGCGCGACCATGCCGACACCCCGCCGGTGACGATCGGCGCCGGCGAGGCGCGCACCGTCCAGGCCTCGGTCGCGCTTCCGACCGCCGAGGTCGAGGGCGACGCCGTCCTGCCGGTGGTCGTCGCCGACGCCCGCTACCGCCTCCCCGACGGAAGCGAAGGCCGAACCTCGGCCTCGTTCGCGGTCGGCGTGCCCGACGGCGAGGAGCTCGCCCATTTCGGAATCGACAACCCGTCGGGCCTGCACGACGACGTCGTCGCCCGCCCGCTCGGCGAACCCGAACGGGTCTGACGTCGTCCCGCGGTCGCCGTCGTCCTGGCTAGGGCCGGGACGACGGCTGCGTGCTCACCTGCGCTCCCAGATCATGGAAGCGATTGTGAAGCTCCCAGCCCTCTTCCTCCGAAATATCCCGTTTGAGCGTCTGCGGCAGATGCTCGATGAAATGCTTGGCTTCGGCCAGGCCAAGGCCGGTGACCTCGCGCACGAGCTTGATAACCCCGATCTTGCGATCGTAGGACATTCCGGCCAGGATCGCGTCGACCCGATCGTTCTCATTCCTCATGGCGCCGTCCTCCCCGGGGCGGATTAGGCTCACCTCCGCATCGGCTGTCAACGGCCACGAAAAAGGGCGGCCCCTCGCGGGAGCCGCCCTTTCCTCGTCATTCCGGCGAAAGCCGGAATCCATGAATCAGGATTTTCCGAAGAGAACCGTGTCCATGGATCCCGGCCTTCGCCGGGATGACCTTCGCGCCTTGCGGCGCTCAGGTCACTTCAGCTCGACGGTCGCGCCGGCTTCCTCGAGGCGCTTCTTGAGCTCCTCGGCTTCGGCCTTGCTGATGCCTTCCTTCACCGGCTTGGGCGCGCCCTCGACCAGGGCCTTGGCTTCGCCGAGGCCGAGCTGGGTGATCGCGCGCACTTCCTTGATCACGTTGATCTTCTTGCCGCCGTCGTTGACGAGGATGACGTCGAACTCGGTCTTCTCTTCCTCGGCCGGGCCCGCGGCGGCGCCGCCGCCGGCCGGAGCCGCCGCAACGGCCGCGGCCGCCGAGACGCCCCATTTCTCTTCGAGCGCCTTGGCGAGGTCGGCGGCTTCGAGAACGGTCAGCTCGCTGAGCTGGTCGACGAGGGAATTGATGTCAGCCATTGTAAGTCTCCATGTTCATGGGCGCTCACGCCCATCGGGTTCAGTTCAAAGTCGAAAGTTACGCGTCTTCTTTGGCCGCGAAGGCGCCGATCACCCGGGCCAGCATCGCGCCGGGCTCGTTGATCGTGCGGGCGATCTTGCTCGCCGGCGCCTGGATGAGGCCGATGATCTTCGCGCGCAGCTCGTCGAGCGACGGCAGCTCCGCCAGCGCCTTGATGCCGGACGCGTCGAGGAGCGTGTCGCCCATCGCTCCGCCGACGATCTCGAAGCGGTCGGTGGTCTTGGCGAAATCCACCGCGACCTTGGCGGCCGCGACGGGGTCGCTCGAGGTGGCCAGCGCCGTCGGGCCGGTCAGCATCTCGCTGATCGGTGCGTAGGTGCTGCCTTCGAGAGCGATCAGGGTGAGCGTGTTCTTGGTCACCTTGTAGCTGGCGCCGGCGTCGCGCATCCGGTTGCGGAGCGCGGTGGACTGGGCCACCGTCAGGCCGAGATTGCGGGTGACGACCACCACGCTCGTCTCGGCGAACGTCTGCTTCAGCGAGGCGACCTGCTCGGACTTCTGAGCTCGATCCATTTTACTCTCCAGTACCGCCCGGCGGACCATCCGCCGGACGCAGTTCAGGCGCCCGGCAAAGCCGAACGCCCGTGTCCGTGATGGGGAGAGCACACCGGGCCAGCCGGCGAGACGGCACGCACGGCGCCGAACATCTTTCCCCGTCTAGGCCGGGCATTAAGGGCAAGCCCACCGGCGGTCTCGGACGGAGCCTTCGCTGCACACAACGAAAGCGGAAGCGGGCCTGTACTGACGAACAGGTCGGAAATCAAGCCGATACTAGGACGCAGGCAGGCGTTGAACGCGTCAAGCGTATGCGGGCGCCGAACGAAACTAGCGCGCCTGGATCTCCGCCAGGTTCAGCCGGCGGGCCTCGCGCTCATAGTGGCTGGCGAGCTGTTGCAATCCGCGGCGCGCATGCTCGTTCTCCGCCGTCACTGCCGCGGCGCGGCATTTCTCGGCCTGCTGGTGGAAGAAACGCACGTCGTCCATGGCCCGCACAAAGCCGCAGGGCGGGCAAGGTTCCTTTATTTGTCCGACTTGTTCGGCGCCTTCGCGTAGAGCCGCGCCGACCAGGCGCAGGCCGCCGGCACGCAATCGGTCATCGCCACCCTCAGCCTGTAGGTCCCGGCCACCGCCGGAGCGGCGTCGAGCTTGGGCATCTCGACGAGGGCCTTGGGGTCGCCGACCCTCTTCCCGGCCGGGTCGAGAAGCTCGACGTCGCCGGCGCCGCAACCCGGCTCGCACACCACCACGAAGCGGTAGGTCGCCCCCGCCGCCAGAGGGTAATCGAGCCACGCCTCGGCGCCGTCCGCAAGCGCCCCCGGGCGAAGCTCGCCCTGCGGAATCCAGCCGTCCTTCCTCTGGATCTCGTCCCATTCGACGAGGATCCGGTTCACCCAGGCCGGCGGGTCCGTCGCGGCGAGGGCGCCGCCTGCCGGTGCGAGCCCTGCCGCGACGGCGGCCAGCGCGAAGCCGAATTTACGCATACCGATCTCCCTGAAGCAGGGGCTGTCTCCGGCCTCCGCCCCTCCCTGTCAACCGCTCGTGCATCTCGTCGTCGCGGCGCGGGCTTTCGTCGCAAACCGGTAGCAGATGCCGGAGGCGCGAAAGGATGATACCCTCCCCGCCGCGAATGGCGTGAAGGCCCGGAATTCCTCGAGACGTCGATTGGAGATGGCCATGAAGAAGATTCTTCCCGTTCAGCCGTCCTTCCGGAACCGGGCCCTGCCCCGAGCGGTCGCGGCCGCCGGCCTGGGTCTCGCGCTGGTCGCCGCCCAGGCGCCGACCTCCGACCCGGGCCAGTCGATCACGGTCGGAGCCATTCTTCCCGAGAAGGCGGCCCGGGACCTGGCGGTCTCCTTCGTCAAGGCGACCGGAGTCGCGGCGGGCGAGACCCCGGCCGCCCGCTGGACCCAGCCCGTCTGCCCGGAGGTGATCGGGCTCGAGGATATCGGCAAGCGCGCCGCCGAAGCCAAGATCCGCCGGGTCGCCGCCGCGGCCGGCGCCGACGTCGCGCCCGAGGGCTGCCGCCGCAACATCATCGTCAGCTTCACCTCGGACGGCGCCGCTCTCGCCCGGGCGGTGGTCGAGCGCGAGCCCTGGCGGATCGCGAACTTCTCGCCCCGGGCGAAAACCGCGGTGCTGACCGGCTCGGCTCCGATCCGCTGGCTCTATTCAACCGAGACCCGGGCCCGCCACGGCGCCGCCGGAACCACGTCCGGAAACGCCGCCGAATCGGGTCCTGCGACCCATGACGGCTCGGGCGGGGGATCGGCCATCGGCGGCGACATGCCGACCTTGATGCATTACGAGAGCAGCATCCTCAGCACCCTGACCAACCGGGTCCTGACCAGCGCCATCGTCATCATCGACACCGACGAGGCGATGGGACGGCGGCTCGATTCCCTCGCCGCTTATGCGGCCCTGGTCGCCCTCGCCGAGATCAGGAACGCCGACGCGACTCCCGCGGGCTCGATCCTCAGCCTGTTCGATTCCTCGGCACCGCCGCGCGACCTCACCGCCCAGGACCTCGGCTTCCTGAAAGCGCTCTACCGGCTCCCGCTGGACCGCCAGGCGATGCAGCATCGCGGCCAGCTCGTCCACGGGATCACCGGTGCCCTGACGGCGCAGAACTAGGGTCCGTACTCAATACCCGCAATGGCCGGGATCGCCCGGAGAAGGCCGCCGGCAAGGAGGGCGGCGCAGGCCGGGCTGGTTGCCCGGACAAGCCGCTCGACGTAGCCGGCG
>DASQJV010000531.1:0-2899 GCA_035630855.1 Allosphingosinicella sp.
CCCGTCCGCCTGCTGGGTGCCCTCGCTCGGCAAGTATCGCGAGACCCACAGCTGCTCGATGTCGTTCATCCGATATTTGCCGAGCCCCATGTCGCCGGTCGAGGTCTCGACCACCTGATAGGGGATTTCGAGCGCCTTGAGCAAAGTCTCGGCATTGGCGAGCAGGCGGGCGTGCCAGCGCGCCGATTCCTCCTCGTCGTCGGCGCAGATCACATATTGCTCGAGCTTGTAGAATTGATGGACCCGGAGCAGCCCGCGAACGTCGCGTCCGGCGCTCCCGGCCTCGCGGCGGAAGCAGGGCGAGTAGCCGGCGTAGAGGATGGGCAGCTGCGCCGCTTCGAGGATCTCGCCCGAATGGAGCGAGGTCAGCGCGATCTCGCCGGTGCCGGCGAGGTAGAGCCCGTCCTTGGGTATCTCATAGGCCTCCTCCTCGTGGCCGGGGAAATGGCCGGTGCCGACGAAGGCCTGCGGCCGGGCCAGCGCCGGAACCGTCATCAGCGTGAAGCCGTCGGCGGCGATGATCCGCTGCGCCCAGAACATCAGCGCCTGCTCGAGCAGGGCGAGTCGGCCCTTGAGCGCGTACATGCGCGACCCGGCGACCTGGGTGATCCGGGACAGGTCGGCCCAGTCGTTCATCTCGACCAGGGCGACATGGTCGCGCGGCTCGAAGTCGAAGCTCGGCGGCTCGCCTTCCGTCCGCACGACGGTGTTGAAGCTCTCGTCCGGCCCGACCGGCGCCCCCTCCCACGGGATGCCCGGCAGGCGAAGCATCAAAGCGTCGAGCTCGGCCGACCTTTCCGCGAGCGCCGTTTCCGCCTCGCCGGCCTCGGCTCCGAAGGCCTTGGCCCTGGCGCCGAGCGCCGGCCGCTCCGCCGGGTCGGCGGTCTTGAACGAGGCGCTGATCTCGTTGCGCTGCCGGCGAAGCTCGTCGATCCGGGCCTTGAGGGCGCGCACCTCGCCGTCGAGGGCGAGCAGGCGGTCGAGGTCGAGCGGCGCGTTCTTCTGCTCGGCGGCCTTGCGGACGGCGTCGGGATATTCGCGGATGAACTGGAGGCTGAGCATTTCGTCCTAAAAGAGGAGATTGGCCCCGCTGTCAAAGCCGGCGCCTGCCGGCGGTCAGCCGAAGTCGAGCCTGACCGCATCGTCGGGCGGAGCGCCCTCGAAGGCCTGGTCGCGGTGCGGCCCGTCCTGCTCCACCCAATGCATGAAGAGATGGGCCGACCAGCGATTCGGGTTGGGCTCCGTCCGGCCGTGCCGGCGGTCGATCCCGCGGTAGAGTATGGCGTCGCCCGGCCGCATCGCCAGCGACTCGCAGGGCTCGCCGCCGAAATCGTCGGCGACGGCCTCACCGCCCAAGGCCCGGCGGCCGACCTGGAAGTCCCAGACCCTGTCGTCGCTATAGTCGAGGGTGAGCGACAGGCTGTGCTCGCAGGCCGGGCGGTCCGAATGCACCCGGCAGACGTCGCCGGAGCGGTAGACCCGGAAGAAATCGTAGGTCGGAAGAAGCTCGCGCCCGACCAGCTGGCTGATCAGCGGGGTCAGGCCCCAGAAGAAGAACAGCATCGGCGCATAATCGCCGCCGTGCACCTCCAGCGCCGGCCGGCGGAGGACGCCGCTGTGCGGCCCCTCGCCGACGAGCGGAAGCGCTGTGCGGCCGAGATCCCTGGCGACCCGGCCGAGGAAGGCCTTCGCCACCCGCGGGGCGACCAGCCCGCGAAGCAGGGCATATCCGTCCTCCGCATAGCGGCCGATAACCTCCATCGCCGAGGGGCTAGCGCCCGGCCTGTCCCGAGACAAGCCGGGCGGCCGGCCCGGCGCGGTTGCGCGCGCTCGGTTGAACGTTTGGATTCCCGCCTCTATAGGCTCATCGCTTCGGCGCCCGGAGACGTGGGTGAGTGGCTGAAACCAGCGGTTTGCTAAACCGCCGTAGGGGGATTACTCCTACCGAGGGTTCGAATCCCTCCGTCTCCGCCAGAGCCAATATCCGCCGACGTTCGCCCATGACCGAAAATCAGCAAATCCTCCTCTGAGGGTGGCACCGCCGCCGGTCGCGGCGGGCCGTTGACGTTCGCCTGAAACCGGCATAAAGTGTGGGAACATTTGAGGGAGCGGATCATGCCCGGTCTCACTGCCACGGAGGTCAAGCACGCCAAGCCCGGGCGGCACGCCGACGGGAAGGGCCTCTACCTGCTGGTGAAGCCGAGCGGGGCGAAATCCTGGGTCATGCGAGTCCAGGTCGGCGGAAGGCGCCGCGATTTCGGCCTCGGCTCCTTCGATATCGTCTCCCTCACCGAAGCGCGGGACCGCGCGCTGGAGTGCCGGAAGATGGCCAAGCACGGCCTGGATCCCTCGCTCGAGCGCAAGAAGGCGCAGCGGGCGATCCCAACCTTCGAGGAAGCGGCGCGCAGCTACCACGAGACGGTCAAGGCGAGCTGGTGCAATGGCAAGCATGCCGATCAGTGGCTCAGCACCCTCAAGGCTCATGCCTTTCCCACGATCGGGTCGACTCGGGTCGACCATATCGACGCCCCAACCGTCCAGTCGGTGCTTCTCCCGATCTGGCTGACCCTCCCGGAGACGGCACGGCGAGTCCGGCAGCGAATCGGCTCGGTCCTGGACTTCGCGCACGGTCAGGGCTGGCGGGCGACCGAGACGCCCAGGAACGCGATCAACTCGCTGATGAAGCGGATCAAGCAACCCCGCCGGACTGGCGGCTTCGCGGCCATGCCCTATGCCGAGCTTCCCGCCTTCATGGGCGAGCTGCGGTCCGGCTCGCCCACGGTCGGCCGGCTGGCCCTCCAGTTCCTGATACTGACTGCGGCGCGATCCGGCGAGGTTCGCGGCGCCTGCTGGGATGAGATAGATCTCGACAAGGCCCAGTGGAACATTCCGGCGGAGA
>DASQJV010000532.1:0-6347 GCA_035630855.1 Allosphingosinicella sp.
AGAGCTGGCCGATGTTTAACTCCTCCCGCATGACGCCCATGTCCGTGTAGCGCGCGTCGCCAATATGCGAGTTGTGCGCCCAAACGATCGCCTTCGAGTCCGGCCCGCGGGCATCCAGGATGTGCGTGAGGGTCTCGAACATGTGCGTGTCGCGCAGGTTCCAGCTCTCGGCCGAGCCGTAATACATGACCCGGTAATAGGCCTCCGCGTTCCTGATCAGGCGGGCGTTGGCGGCTGCGTCGAGCCATTCGTCGCATTCGGGCGAAAGACAGTCCATCCGCCGCTTCATCAGGTCGGTCAGCATCTGGACCGCCCCCGGCTCGCAGAAGGCGAAGCCCTGGGTGACCGCGAGCCGGCCGTAGGCGGCCGGGTCCCGGCTCCACGGCTGGAGGCAGCCGTAGCGCTCGCGGGCCAGCCTGGCGGCGTCCGGATCCGCCTCGTCGAGGAAGTCGATCACCGCCCGGATCGAGGCCCCGAGATTGTAGAGGTCGAGACCGTAGAAGCCCGCCATCGCCTCGTGCCGCCGGCCCCGGTTGCGGTCCCTCAGCCAGCGGACGAAGGCCTCGACGTCGGTGTTGCGCCACATCCAGGTCGGAAAACGCTGGAAGGCCGCGTCCTCCCCTTGCCGATGCGGGCGGTGGCGGACGTAGCGGTCGACGCTGGCGGCGTCGGGCCAGTCGGCCTCGACCGCGACGATGTTGAAGCCGTGCGCCTCGACCAGGCGCCGGGTGATCGCGGCCCGGGCCCGGTAGAATTCGGACGTCCCGTGGCTCGACTCGCCGAGCAGGACGATCCGGGCGTCGGCGAAACGGTCGAAGGCCTGGCCGAAGGCCGGGTCGTCGAGCGCCGGCAGCGGCTCCGCGGCGGCGGCGATCAGCTCGGGAAGCGCCATCTTCTCCTCTCCTTTCGGGTCGGTCCAGCCATGGGCCCCGATCAGCGGCACGAAGCGCACCGGCCCGAGCTCCTCCTGCTCGAAATCCTCCTCGCCGCGGCGGGTGACCCTGACGAGGGTCTGGACGCTCTCCGGCTCGCCGACCGGCATCACCAATATCCCGCCGATAGAGAGCTGGCGGCGAAGCGCCTCGGGCACATGGCTTCCGCTGGCGGCGCACAATATCGCCTCGAACGGCGCCTCGCCGGGCAGGCCGGCGGTGCCGTCGCCCTCGACGATCCGGACGTTGCGATAGCCGAGCCGCTCCATCCGCGCCCGCGCCAGCCGGGCCAGCTCGGAGTGTCGCTCGATCGCGATCACCTCCGCGGCGATCCGGCCGATCACCGCGGCCGCGTAGCCGGAGCCGGCGCCGATCTCGAGCACCCGA
Source organism: Allosphingosinicella sp. (assembly GCA_035630855.1). Taxonomy (GTDB): domain Bacteria; phylum Pseudomonadota; class Alphaproteobacteria; order Sphingomonadales; family Sphingomonadaceae; genus Allosphingosinicella. The sequence goes on from DASQJV010000532.1 coordinate 1,320, forward strand.
TCCCCGGGCGCGATCCCGGCCGCCTCGATCATCAGTGCGACGATATAGGGCTGGGAGATGGTCTGCCCGGCCTCGATCGGAAGCGGCCCGTCCTCATAAGCGAACTCGCGGACGCCGTCGGGGACGAACAGCTCGCGCGGGACGGTCCGGAACGCGTCGAGGAGCCGGGGCCCGTCGATCCCGCGCCCGGCGATCTGCTGCCGCACCATCTTCTCGCGCTCGGCGGCGAAGTCGGCCATGGCGCCTCCTCTCGCGCCCATAACCGGCGCCGCGGGAGCCCGTTCCGGCTCTCCCGTCATTCCGGCGAAGGCCGGAATCCATGAAAACAGACGGGCGAAAGTCCGCAACGGCCCGTGTTCATGGATCCCGGGTCAAGCCCGGGATGACGAGGCCTCAGCCCCCGCAGGACCCGCCGTCGGTATTGATCCGCGACGTGGACGGCTCGTCCGGCTGATAGCAGAGGGCGACCTGCCTGCCGACCGGATAGTCCTTGACGCGGTCGCCCGGAAGCGAGGTCGAGGCCTTCACCTGCCGGCCGTTCGCGGTGAAGACATAGTCGATGTCGGTCTCGTCGAGGCTGCTGCTCTCCTCGTCCGGATCGAGCTCGACCCGGGTGACCGAGCCCGTCGCCGAGGCCGTCATCGCCGCCCGCTCCCGAATCGAATCGACGACCAGCCAGGCGAGGCCGGCGAGCACGAGGACGACGACGACGACAGCCTTCCAATATTTCTTCACCAGGAACCCCCGTTTCTCGAATTGCGCCGAGGCTCATATCGCGCCCGCGCGGTCAGGCAAGGCCTTGTCGTATCTCTAAATCCTCCCCCGGCTTTCGGGGGGAGGATCTTACGGGACCGGGCTTCTGAGCGGGGGCGAGCCGCCGCCGCGGCGCTGGCGGATGACCCGGACGTAGGAATCGACCAGGGCCTGGTTGACCTCGTCCCAGCCGTAGCGCCGGCTCGCTTCGCAGCCGGCCCGCCCGGCCGCCCGGCGGAGCTCCGGGTCGCGGCAATAGGCTTCGAGCGCGGCGGCGAAGCCTTCGATCGCTCCGGCGCGAACGAGCCGGCCGGTCACCCTGTCCTCGACCAGGCTCTGGCTTCCGGTGGCGATCGCAGCCACCACCGGGAGGCCGGCGGCCATCGCCTCGAGGGTGACGTTGCCGAACGTCTCGGTGACGGAAGGGTTGAACAGGACGTCCATCGAGGCGACCGCCCGGCCCAGGTCCGGCCCCTGCTGGAAGCCGGCGAAGACGGCGTCGGGAAGCCTGCGCTCGAACCAGTCCCTGGCCGGACCTTCGCCGACGACGAGCACCTTGTGGCGGACCTGGCGCCGCTCGAGGCAGTCGATCGTCTCGGCGAAGACGTCGAGCCCCTTCTCCATCACCAGCCGGCCGACGAAGCCGATCACCGGCTCGTCCTCGCCGATCCCGAGCTCGCGCCGCCAGGCGAGGTCGCGCCGGCCCGGATGGAAGATCCCGCGGTCGATCCCCCGGGTCCAGATCCCGACATTGTAGCTCATCCGCTGCTCGCGGAGCAGCTGGGCCATCGAATCCGAGGGCGCGAAGATGGCGTCGCAGCGGCGGTAGAAGCGGCGCAATATCGCCTCCATCGCCGGCTCGAGGAAGGCGAGGCCGTAATAGCGGAAATAGGTCTCGAAGCGGGTGTGGACCGAGGCGACGGCGGGGATGTCCATCCGGCGGGCGAGAGTGACCGCGCGGTGGCCGAGCACGTCGGGGCTGGCGACGTGGAAGACGTTCGGCCGGAAGTCCCTTATGTCGCGGCGAACCCGCCGAGGAAGCATGAAGGGGAATTTATATTCCTTGCGGCGCGGTATCGACAGGCTCGGTATGTGGACCACGTCGCCATTGGGCGGAAAGGCCGGCTCCGCCACCGTCGGCGAGTAGATCCTGACCGCGGCGCCCTGCCGGAGCAGATATTCGACCAGCCGGTTGAGCGCCTGATTCGCCCCGTCGCGGATATAATTGTAATTGCCGCTGAACAAAGCGATGCGAAGGCCGGTGGCGTCCATCGGGGTGCCGTAGCGTGCGGCGCCGGACAGGCCAACCTCTGCCTCCCCATCGCGAGATGGGGGCAGAGTTGAGCGAAGCTCGCCGACAGGCTAATCTCTCCCGTCTCGCCGCAACATGGGGGTGCAGCGACATGGCCCGTCTGCTTCCGCTCGCCGCTCTGGTCCTCGCCGCGCCCGCTTTCGCGCAGCACGACTCCCACGCCCCGCTGCCGCGCGCCACCGTCGCCGACTGGGCCAAGGGCGCCCAGCTCTTCGACGGGCTCGGAACCTTCCACCGCAAGGTCACCGCCTCGCCGGAGGCCCAGAAATATTTCGACCAGGGCATGCGGCTGGTCTGGGCTTTCAACCATGACGAGGCGACCCGATCCTTTGCAAAGGCCGCCGAGCTCGACCCGAAATGCGCCTCCTGCTTCTGGGGCGTCGCGCTCACCCTCGGACCCAATTACAACATGCCGCTGATGGCCGAGCCGCGCGCCCGCGCCGGCTGGGAGGCGCTCGGCAAGGCGCAGGCCGCCGCGGCCTCCGCGACTCCGGTCGAGCAGGCGCTGATCGCGGCCCTGGCGAAACGCTTCGACGGCCCGAAGCCGCTCGATCCGTCGAACAGCGCCCCTCTCCTCGCCGCCTACGTCACCGCGATGGAAGGGGTCGCCAGGCGCTTCCCGGACGACATGGACGTCCAGACCATGCTCGCCGAGGGGCTGATGAACACCAACCCCTGGAAGCTGTGGACCGCCGACGGCAAGCCCGGGCCGGGCACGCCCGCCGTCCTCGCCGCGCTCCGCAAGGTGCTTGCGAAGGATCCCAGGCATCCCGGCGCCAATCATTACTGGATCCACGCGGTCGAGGCGTCGCTCGACCCGGCGCAGGCGGTGCCGTCGGCGGATGCGCTCGTCGGCATGATGCCGTCGGCCGGTCATCTCGAGCATATGCCGGCGCACATCTACCAGCGCGTCGGCCGCTACGAGGAATCGGCCGAGGCCAACCGCAAGGGCGCCGCCGCCGACGTCGCTTATCTGAAGCTGACCCCCGCGCCCGATTATTACCCCATGTACCTCATCCACAATTACCAGTTCCTCGCTTATTCGGCGGCGATGGAGGGGCGGCGGGCCGAGACGGTGAAGGCGCTCCGCGACGCCCGGGCGGCGGTTCCCGACTCGATGCTGCTCGCCATGCCCGGCCTCGACTGGTCGATCGGCTATCTCTACGACGGCATGGCCCGCTTCGGCCGGTGGGACGAGATCATCGCCGAGCCCGCTCCGAACCCGAAGCTCCCCGGCCTCACCATCGCCTGGCTGCAGGCGCGGGCGACGGCGCTGGCCGCCAGGGGCCGGGTCGCCGAGGCGAAGGCGCTGATCCCCGCTCTGCAGCAAGCGGCCGCCGCCGTCCCGGCCGAGGCGACGCAAGGGCAGAATGCGGCGAAACCGCTCTATGAGATCGGCCTCCTGAAGGCGCTGGCGCGCATCGCCGCGGCCGAGGGCAAAGACGGGGCGGCGATCGATTTTCTGAAGGCGGCCGTCGCAAAGGAGGACAAGCTTTCCTACAACGAGCCGTCGGACGAATTCTTCCCGGTGAGGCACCTGCTCGGAGCGGCCTTGGTCGACGCCGGCCGGCCGGCCGAGGCGGAGGCGGTGTACCGGGAGGATCTGCGGCGGCACCCGAACAACGGCTGGGCGCTTCACGGGCTGGTGAAGGCGCTCGAAGCCCAGAGGAAGAAGTCGGACGCGGAGAAGGCGCGATTCAAAGAGGCGTGGCGGCAATCGGATACGGAGCTGACCGCTTCGGCCTACTAAGCCCCTCTCCCGCAGGAAGCGGGAGAGGAATTACCGGTCCGGTGTCTCCCGATCCCGCTCCCGAAGCGCCCGCCTGAACCTGTATCCCGCGACAGCCACCGCCGGCAGGATCATCAGCGCGACCAGGAACAGGGTGAAAGCCAGCTTCATCGGACGGTCCTGACTAAATCCTCCCCGCGATTTCGCGGGGAGGGGGACCGCGCGTAGCGCGGTGGAGGGGTTCTTCGGAGTCGGGAAGTACCCCTCCACCAGGCTTCGCCTGGTCCCCCTCCCCGGCCAAGGCCGGGGAGGAATTCAACCCTCAGCTCTGCAGATACTCGCCCGCATCCGCGTCGGTGCCGTGGCCTTCGGCCTGGACCGCCGCGAGCGGATCGTCGCCGATCGCCGCCTCGGGGCCCTGGGCGAGCTCGGCGGCATGTTCCTCGGCCGCCGAATTGGCCGCGATTAGCGACTCCTGCAGCTTGCGGTGCTGGGCGCGAAGCGCCGCGTCGCGGCTGGTTGCCGCGATGCGCATCCGGTTCATGCCGGCGCCGGTGCCCGCCGGGATGAGGCGGCCGACGATGACATTCTCCTTGAGGCCGTCGAGCGTGTCGATCTTGCCCTGCACCGAAGCCTCGGTGAGCACCCGGGTCGTCTCCTGGAAGGAAGCGGCCGAGATGAAGCTTCGGGTCTGCAGCGACGCCTTGGTGATCCCGAGAAGGACCGGCTTGCCTTCGGCGAGCCGCTTCTTGGTCGCCTTCAGCTTGGCGTTGATCTCGTTCATCTCCTGGAGGTCGATCTGCTCGCCGGCGAGAAGGGTCGAATCCCCGCTCTCCGTGATCTCGACCTTCTGCAGCATCTGGCGGACGATCACCTCGATATGCTTGTCGTTGATCTTCACGCCCTGGAGACGATAGACCTCCTGGATCTCCGACACGAGATACTCGGCGAGAGCGACCACGCCCAACACCTCGAGGATGTCGTGCGGATCGGGTGAGCCGCCGATGAGGTTGTCGCCGCGCTTGACGAAATCGCCTTCCTGCACGTCGATGACCTTCGACTTCGGCACCAGATATTCGACCGCCTCCGAACCGTCGTCGGGAATGATCACGATCTTGCGCTTCGCCTTATAGTCTTTCTTGAAGCTGACCTTGCCCGAGACCTTGGCGATGATCGCCGAATCCTTGGGCTTGCGCGCTTCGAACAGCTCGGCAACGCGCGGCAGGCCGCCGGT
>DASQJV010000533.1:0-4542 GCA_035630855.1 Allosphingosinicella sp.
TCCGGCCGCAATCGAGCATCTCGTGGAGCGTCTGGAGGAGAAAGCCGTCGCCGCCCAAGGCGATCACCTGCTCCGCCTCGTCGAGCGGGACGAAATCGTAGGCCTCGCGAAGCAGGGCCTCGGCCGACTGGGCGGACTCGGCGGACGAAGCGAGGAGGGCGGTCGGCAGGTCGGCTTTGGCCGTCATGCCCTGCTTGCTAGGAGGGAAGGGCCGGGGGAGCAAGGGATGAGCACGGGCGCGTCGAGCCTGAAACTCCCCGCGGTCATGGATTCCGGCCCTCGCCGGAAGGACGGAAGGCTCAGCCGCGGACGGCGTTCAGCATTGCTCGCAGATCAGCCGCGACGGCTGGCACAGGGCCGGGCGGCGGCGGGTGACGTGGCCGCATTCGAGCCGCATCGCGACGGCGCCGCGGCCGCACGGAGTCCGGTCGGTGACCGCACGGCTCCTGGGATCGCGGGGACGCTCGAGCGCCTCCTCTTCGATCATCATTTCGATTTCCCCCTGCTTCGCCGAAAAAACGGCTTGCAATCAAAGTTGTAGCAAGCTTTCCGGCCAACGCCAAGGCGCTTCGTCGGCGATTTCGACCGACCCGGCCATCCAAGTCGGCGGATCGTCCCGGCGCGGCACCCCGATCGATCTAAACCGATTGTTGAGGGGAAGCGCCCAGAGTAGAGCGATGGGGTTCGAAGCGCCGTCCAGTGGGAAGGAAGAAGGAGGCATGGCCGCGTCCGGCGCACCGCTCTTCTTGCTTTCCTTTCGCCACCGCGACGAGCTGACGGCGACCGCGGAGCGGGCGGGGTGGCTGGCGATCGCCGCCCGGCGGGCCGACAATGCCGAGAGCCGGTTCATCGCCTCGGGCGCGTCGGTCGCCGTCGTCGACGCCCGCGGCGCGCTTCCGGAGGGCAAGGAGGCGGTCAGGAGCCTCGCCGACCCCGCCGAGGCCAATTGCGCCGCTTTGCTGGTGCTGCTCTCGCGCGGCGATTCCGACGCTCTCGACGCCCTTTATGCGGACGGCGCCACCCATTTCCTGGTCAGCCCGTTCAGCGAGTCGCAGTTCCTCCAGGCGCTTCAATATGCCCACCGCCATGCCGAGCGGGTCGGCGGCCGCCGGCCGCTCCGCCGGGGCGAGCCGGAAGGCCGCAAGGGCCGGCCGGGAAGCGCCTCGTGGCGGTGGCAGCCCGGCTCGCAGACGGTCGAGCTGAGCCCGGCCCTGGCCCGGCGGGCGGGCCTCGGCGAGGAGGCCGGCCAGAGGATCAGCCTGATGGAGCTGTTCCGGAAGCTCGATCCGGACGGGCGCAAGGCGGCCCGGGGCGCGATCGACCGGCTGCTCTCGACCGGCCAGTCGACCGCTTTCGCCCATCGGGACGCCGAGGGGGAGGGGGCCCGGCTCGCCCACCATGTCCGGGTCGAGGGCGCCGGGGAAGGCGGCACGGTGGTCGGCCGGACCGAGGCGATCGTCCCGCTGGAGGGCGCCGCCTGGCAGTCGCGCGACCCGATGACCGGAGTGCGCGACGGCCGCGCCGCCCGCGCCTGGATCCAGCGCCAGCTCAAGGCCGAGGGGGAGGGGCAGCCGGCCCTGGTCGTGCTCCTGCTCGCGGTCAGCCGCTTCGACACGATCAACGCCGCCTTCGGCCGCCCGACCGGGGACGCCGTCCTCCAGGCCGCGGCCCGGCGGATCGAGCGGCTCGCCGATTCGGACGGGCGCAGGCGCCTCGTCGCCAGGATCGCCGGAGCCGAGTTCGCCATCCTGCTCGCCGCTCCGACCAGCCTCGGCGAGGGCCGCTTCCTCGCCGGCCAGCTGGTCGAGGCGATCGGCCGGCCGTTCATGTCGGGCGACCATGTCATCACCCTGGGCAGCCGGGTCGGGGTCGTCGCGTCGGAGGCCGGCGAGGATGCCGCGGCACTGCTTCGGCGGGCCAGCGCGGCGCTCGCCGAGGCCAAGTCGAGCGAGGCCGGGCCGGTCAAGGTGGTCGACGCCGGAGCGGCCAGCGACAGCGCGCTCGGCGACCAGCTCGAGATCGACCTGCGCCGGGCGCTCGACCAGGACGAGATCGAGATCCTCTTCCAGCCGCAGGTGTCGGTGGCGACCCGGCAGGTCGTCGGCGCCGAAGCGCTCGCCCGCTGGCGCCACCCGCGCTTCGGCGAGCTTGGAGCGATGACCCTGTTCAGCGTCGCCGAGCGCTCCGACTATCTCGTCCAGCTCTCCGACCACGTCCAGCGCAAGGCGGTCGCCGCCGCCGCGGCCTGGCCGGAGGCGCTGTCCAGGCTCAGGCTGTCGGTCAACATCACCGCCGCCGACATCGTCCGCCCGGGCTTCGCCGAGCAGTTCATCGCCCTCGTCGCCGACACCGGCTTCGACCCCGGCCGGCTCACCGTCGAGGTGACCGAGAGCGGGCTGATCGAGGATCTCGCCGCCGCCGGCAATTTGCTGGCCCGGCTGAGGCAGGGGGGGCTTCGGGTCGCGATCGACGATTTCGGGACCGGCTATTCGAGCCTCGCCTATCTCAAGGCGCTTCCGCTCGACTATCTCAAGATCGACAAAAGGCTGGTCGAGGACATCAGCGGCAGTCCCCGCGACCAGGTGGTGGTGCGAAGCGTCATCGACATGGCCCGCTCATTGGGCCTCGAGGTGATCGCCGAAGGGGTGGAGACGGAGGAGCAGCTCGCCCTTCTCGCGAGGGAGGGCTGCAACCTCTACCAGGGCTTCCTGTGCTCGCCGCCGATGGACGTGGCGGCGCTTGCGGGGTTGGTGGGAGAGACGTCATCCCGGGCTTGACCCGGGATCCATGAACACGGTCGCGGTAATTGCCGCACGGCCGTGTTCATGGATTCCGGCCTTCGCCGGAATGACGGAGAGGATGGGGGCACGGACTTTCTTGCGGAAAAGTCCGTGCCCCCTTTTCCTCTACATACCCTTGGGGCCGGGCCCGTGACCTTGCTCTTCGGCGGCGGCGAGAGGAAGCGATTTCACCGCGGCCTCGAGCTCGATCAGGCGTTTCGACCTCATGGCGGAGGGGGCCGGGCGCGCGCGGGAAGCTTCGCGGCGCGGTACGATGTCCGGCTTGACCGCCGACGTGGGAGCAGCGGCAAGCATCAGGGAAATCAGGATCATCGCGGCCTTCCTCCAGGGACGGGTCGGTCAACCGCAATAATACGGGGAGGTTGCCTCGGGCGGGACGAAGCGAGGCGTGGGCGGGGTAGTATGGCAGGTTCCCGTCATTCCGGCGAAAGCCGGAATCCATGAACACGGTCCGTGAAATCTGCCGCAACACGGTGTTCATGGATGCCGGATCAAGTCCGGCATGACGAATTGGGCGCGGCGCGACGCTATCCCAAAATCCGCGCCAGCCCCTTGGACAATTGCAGCGCCCCATTGACCCGGCTGGGCGCATCGGGCCAGCTTCTCTGGATCACCAGCTTGCTGTCGGGCCTCAGCTTGGCGGTGCCCTTGAGGCGCTGGACGTAGGCGATCAGGCCTTCGAGGTCCGGGAAATTGTCGTTGTGGAAGTGGACGAGCGCGCCCTTGGGGCCGACGTCGAGCTTGACCACCTGCGCGGCGCGGCAGTTGAGCTTGATCTCGATGACCTTGAGGAGGTTGTCGGTCTCCTCGGGAAGCTTGCCGAACCGGTCGATCAGCTCGGCGGCGAAGGCCTCGATCTCGCCGCTCGACTCGAGCTCGTTCATGCGCCGGTAGAGGCCCATCCGGAGGTCGAGGTCGGGGACGTAATCCTCGGGGATCATGATCGGCGCGTCGACCGTGATCTGGGGCGAGAAGTCGGTCGACTCCTTGAAGTCACCGCCGCTCTTGGCGGCCATGATCGCCTCCTCGAGCATCGACTGGTAGAGCTCGAAGCCGACCTCCCTGATATGGCCCGACTGCTCGTCGCCGAGAAGGTTGCCGGCGCCCCTGATGTCGAGGTCGTGGCTGGCGAGCTGGAATCCGGCGCCGAGCGAGTCGAGGTTGGCGAGCACCTGCAGGCGCTTGTCGGCCGCCTCGGTGACTGTCCGGGTCGCCGGAGTCGTCAAATAGGAATAAGCGCGGGTCTTCGACCGGCCGACCCGGCCGCGCAGCTGGTAGAGCTGGGCGAGGCCGAAGCGGTCGGCGCGGTGGACGATGAGCGTGTTGGCCGAGGGGATGTCGAGACCGCTCTCGACGATCGTCGTCGACAGCAGGACGTCGTACTTGCGGTCGTAGAAAGCGCTCATCCTTTCCTCGACCTCGGTCGGCGCCATCTGGCCGTGGGCGGTGACGGCGTTCACCTCGGGCACCTCGTCGCGAAGATATTGCTCGAGGTCGGCGAGGTCGGCGACCCGGGGGGCGACGAAATAGGTCTGTCCGCCTCGATAATGCTCGCGCAGCAGCGCCTCGCGGATCACCACCGGGTCCCAGGGCATGACGTAGGTGCGCACCGCCAGCCGGTCGACCGGCGGGGTCTGGATGACTGACAGCTCGCGAAGCCCCGACATGGCCATCTGGAGCGTCCGCGGGATCGGGGTCGCGGTCAGGGTCAGGACGTGGACGTTGGCGCGCATCGCCTTGA
>DASQJV010000534.1:0-4339 GCA_035630855.1 Allosphingosinicella sp.
CGCCGGCCCGTCGCCCGACTCGATGGTGAGCCCACGCTCGGCGATGACCCGCCCGTGCTCACCGCGTGCCACCAGCACCACGTCGGCGCCGTGCTGTGCGAGCCGCCCGCCGACGACCCCACCGACCGCTCCGGCCCGTCCAGCGGCTGGAGTATGAAGTGGCGGAAGTCCCAGCCGAGCAGCTCCTCCGGGTCGATCCCCTCCTGCGGCCAGACCAGCTTGAGCTCGTCGCCGGAGCGCTGAACCACCTCGGTCCCGGCCTTCGGGCTGACGCAGATCCAGTCCAGGCCTGCGGCCGCCGGGAGCGTGCCGTTGGTCTCGGCGGCGATCTCGAAGCCGGCGCCGTGCAGCGCCTCGACCAGGGCGTCGTCGAGCTGGAGCATCGGCTCCCCGCCGGTGACCACGACCAGCGCCCGCCCCGCCTCGCCCTGCCCCCACAGCTCGACGACCCGGCCGACCAGCTGCTGCGCCTCGTAGCGCCCGCCGTTCTCGCCGTCGGTGCCGACGAAATCGGTGTCGCAGAAGCGGCATTGCGCCCCGGCCCGGTCCGCCTCGCGGCCCGACCACAAATTGCAGCCCGCGAAGCGCAGGAAGACCGCCCGGCGCCCGGTCTGCATACCCTCCCCCTGAAGGGTGAGGAAAATCTCCTTGACCGCGTAGCTCACGGCCGGGCCGCGTAAAGCGTCGGATCGGGAAGGCCCGCTTCCTCGAAGCCCCGGGCGCGAAGCCGGCAGCTGTCGCACAGGCCGCAATGGCGGCCGTCCGGAGCCGGGTCGTAGCAGGACCAGCTGAGGCCGGAGTCGAGCCCGAGCCGGGCGGCCTCGCTTACGATGTCGGCCTTGGTCATGTGGAGAAGCGGAGCGACGATCCGGAACCGGGCGCCTTCGTCGCCGGCCTTGGTGGCGAGGGCCGCGAGCCGCTCGAAGGCGGCGATGAAATCGGGTCGGCAATCGGGATAGCCCGAATAGTCGAGGGCATTGACTCCGCTATAGATGTCCGACGCGCCCGCCGCCTCGGCCCAGCCGAGCGCGAGCGAAAGGAAGATGGTGTTGCGCGCCGGAACGTAGGTGACCGGTATGTCGTCACCCGGGCCGGACTTGGGCACCGCGATGTCGGCTGTGAGCGCGGAGCCGCCGAAGGCGCGCAAGTCGAGGGGCAGGACGACATGCCGCTCGGCGCCCAGCGCGGCGGCGATCCGCGCCGCCGCCTCGAGCTCGACCCGGTGGCGCTGGCCGTAATCGACGGTGAGGGCGAGGAGCTCGTGGCCGGATTCGCGGGCGATCGCGGCCGCGACCATGGAATCGAGGCCCCCGGAAAGGAGCGCGACGGCTTTGGGCGCGGCGGCGGACATGGTCGGGGCCGCTAGTCCGCCCGGGCGAGGGGCGCAAGCGGCACAAAAGAACGGGCCGCCCGGTGAGGAGCGGCCCAGTTTAGGCCTGATGGCCTGCTAGGGAGGAAAGCGTGCCCACAATCGGCACGCTCCCTCCTTACATGGATCAAGGTAAACAAGGGCTTAACGGGCTCCCGCCGGAGTCAGCAGGTCCCGACCTTGCGCGCTTCCGAGCGGTAGGAGAAGGGCCGGCCGTCGGCCAGGCCCTGGGTGTCGATGCGGGCGAGGCGCGGGGTCTCGACCCGGATGGTCGTATGGCCGAAGCCTCGGCCGGGGCAGGTATATTGCGCCGTCGCCCCGTTCTTGTCGCTGGAGATCACTTCCCGGTCGCAGCTGAGGCCGTCATGCTCGAGCTGAAAGAGGACGGCCGGGTCGCCGAGGCAGATCGAGCGCGACTGCCCCGCCGAGTCGCGAAGCTGCCAGCGCCCGCGCTCGAGCCTGGCCAGGCCTTCCAGCTCGGGAACAGCCAAAGCGAGTACGGGGGCGGCGACGGCGGCGAGGCCGGCCGGCCCGAGCGCCCCCCAGCGCAATCGGCCCCGCAGATACGACATAGGCCGGCCCTCTAGCAGGAAAAGCCCAAGGAATCGAACCCTGCCTCGGCCCGGTCCGGCTCAGCCCTCCAAGTCCTTGAGCGAGATCGGGAAAACCCGTGAGCAGAACTCGCAGTCGACGTTGATCACGCCGTCCTCGTCGACCATCTCGGCCCGCTCCGCGGCGCCGAATCGGGCGAGCACGCCTCGGACATGCTCGAAATTGCAGCGGCAGCCCCTGGCGAGCGGGATCGCCTCGAGCACCCTCACCTCCTCCTCGTGGAAGAGCCGCCACAAGGCCTCGCCGAGCGGAAGCGCCCGGTCGGTCAGCTCATGGCCCTTGATCGTCTCGGCGAGGATCCGGACATGCTCCCAGTCGGGATCGTCGAGCCTGGTGTGGAGCCGGTCGCGCCCCTCCTCCCCTTCGGGAAGATGCTGGACGAGAATCCCGCCGGCGATATGCCCGGTATCGTCGACGGCGAGCCGGACGACGCTGGGCAGCTGCTCGGACTGGCTGAAATAATTCTGCGCCGCCTCGCCGAGCGAGCTGCCCTCGAGCGGGACGATGCCCTGATAGCGCTCCTCCGCGAGCGGATGGTCGAAGGTGATGGCGAGATAGCCCTTGCCGAACAGAGCGGCGAGGTCGCGATGCGTCGGCAGCTCGCCGAGCCGCTCGCGATCGAAGCGGACATAGCCCCTCAGCTCGCCGTCGCGATAATCGACGACGAGCAGGTCGACGATGCCGCTGTCGGTCTGGGCCTGGATGGTGAGCTGCCCCTCCGCCTCCTTGAGCAGCGAGCCGAGCAAAGCGGCGAGGACCAGGGCCTCGGACAGGATGCGCGCGATCGGCGCCGGATAATCGTGCGCCGACAATATCTCGTCGAGCAACGGCCCGAGCCTGACGAGTCGGCCGCGGGCGTTGCGGCCCGGAATGGTGAAGCCGAGCGCCTCGTCGAGATTGGCGGAGCGCGCCTGGGTGTCGAATTCGGGGGAGGTCATGGGGGCGATGTGGCTAGGCAATGGGAAGGGTTCAAGTTCTGGCTCCTCCCCGGAACGGGGAGGGGGACCGCCGCCGAAGGCGGTGGTGGAGGGGGCCAGCGGCGGAGCGGCGCGGAGACGGGCCCCCTCCACCATGCTTCGCATGGTCCCCCTCCCCGTTCCGGGGAGGAGAATCAGGCCGCCTGCGGCACCTCATACTGGCGGGCGGCCTCGGACAGCCGCTCGACGAACTCGGTCACATGCTCCTCCTCGATGATCAAAGGCGGAAGCACCCGCATGACGTTGTCGCCGGCGGCGACGGTGAGCAGGCCGTGCTCGCGCAGGTGGCCGACGAAGGCCCGGCTGTCGGTCTTCATCCTGACGCCGAGCATCAGCCCGAGGCCGCGGACGCTCTCGAACAGATGGTCGTGATTGGGGATCATCTGCTCGAGCGCCCCGCGCAGGCGCTCGCCCATCCGGGTCACCCGCTCGAGGAATTCGGGCTCGGCGACCACGTCGAGCACCGCCTGGCCGGCGGCCATGGCGAGCGGGTTGCCGCCGTAGGTCGAGCCGTGGGTGCCGACCGTCATCCCGGCCGCGGCCTTCTCGGTGGCGAGGCAGGCGCCCATCGGGAAGCCGCCGCCGATGCCCTTGGCGCTGGCGAGGATGTCGGGCTCGATCCCGTAATGCTCGTAGGCGTAGAGCCGGCCGGTGCGGGCGACGCCGCACTGGACCTCGTCGAGGACGAGCATGAGATCCTTCTCGTCGCAGATCCGCCTCAGGCCGCTCATGAACTCGGCGCTGGCCGGCCGGATCCCGCCCTCGCCCTGGACCGGCTCGACCAGGAAGCCGGCGGTGCTCTCGTCGACGGCGGCCTCGGCCGCTTCGAGGTCGTCGAACTCGACGACGGTGAATCCGGGAAGCATGGGAGCGAAGCCGTCGCGGAGCTTGGCCTGGTCGGTGGCGCTGATCGTCGCCATCGTCCGGCCGTGGAAGGCGTTCTTGAAGGTGATGAGCGTGTGCTTCTCGGGCCGGCCGTGATGATGATGGTAGCGCCGTGCCGTCTTGATCGCGCACTCCACCGCCTCGGCGCCGGAATTGGTGAAGAAGACGGTGTCGGCGAAGGTCGAATCGACGAGGCGCTGGGCGAGCGCCTCGCCCTGCGGCGAGCCGTAGAGGTTGGAGACGTGGATGAGGGTCGCCGCCTGCTCCTGGATCGCTTTGGTCAGATGCGGGTGGCCGTGGCCGAGCAGATTGACCGCGATGCCGCTGGCGAAATCGAGATATTTCTCGCCTTTTTCCCCGTACAGATAGACCCCCTCTCCTCGGACCGGACGGACCGGCGAACGGGGATAGACGGGCATGAGCGGGGTGATCGGCATGAATTTCCTCTGGGCAAATGGCCGGCTGGATGGCCTTAAGAAAAAGGCGACCGTTTCAG
>DASQJV010000535.1:0-5511 GCA_035630855.1 Allosphingosinicella sp.
GCCCTGCCGCACAGTTGCATAGGGCGCGCGACTGTTCCGACGGCGCCGCGCGCCGCCCCTTCGGGAGCCAAATATAAACTCCGATATTGCCACTGGATCCAAAGCCGCTTCCGGGGGAAGCGGCGCCAGTGGCAACGTCGCCGAACCCTCCGCCGCCGACGTGCAGATCGTCGACGCCCTCGCCCATGCCCTCGTCGACGGCGCCCTTCCCGGCGAGCTCGCCGACTTCACCGATCCGGACCGGATCGCGGCCGCCCAGTTCATCGCCGCCTGCGCCGCCCGCCGGCCGGCCGGGATCGCCCTGGTCCGGGTCGAGCCCCAGGGCGGTGCGCTCGGCCACCGCCGGATGCGGATCGGGATCGTCAACGACGACATGCCGTTCCTCGTCGACAGCGTCGCCAACACGCTGGCCGCGCGCAACCTCACCGTCCATCGCCTCCTCCACCCGGTGCTGTGCGTCACCCGCGACGGCGACGGCACGCTCACCGCGGTCGAGCCGCTCTGCGACGAGCCCGAGCGCCGCGAATCGATGATGTATCTCGAGGTCGACCGCGCCGACGCCCGCGGCCGCCGCGAGATCGTCGCCGACCTCCACCGGGTCCTCGCCGACGTCCGCGCCGCGGTCACCGACTGGCGGGCGATGCAGGAGCGGATGCGCGCCGACGCCGACGAGGCCGGCAACGAGGAAGGCGCGGCGCTGCTGCGCTGGTTCGCCGACGGCGCCATGACCCTGCTCGGCTACGAGGTCGAAAGCCCCGAGGGCCAGCCCACCGACACGCTCGGCCTGTTCCGAATCCCGGGCGAGCCGACCGACCCCGGCGGAGCGCTCGGGGCGATGCGCTATTTCGAGGCCGGCGGCGACGTCCCGCTCCTCGCCAAGGCCGAGCGCCGGGCGTCGGTCCATCGCCGGGTTCCGCTCGATCTCGTCGTCGTGCCGGTGAAGGAAGGCGGCAAGGTCACCGCGATCGGGGTCCATGCCGGGCTGTGGACCAGCGAGGCGCTGAGCTCGCCGGTCGAGGAGGTGCCGCTTCTTCGCAAGCGGCTCCAGCAGCTCGAGAGCGAGTTCGGCTTCGCCCCGTCGGGCCACAGCGGCAAGGCGCTGCGCCACGCCGTCACCACGCTTCCCCACGACCTCCTCGTCAGCCTCAGCGTCGAGGCGATGCGCGAGCTCGTCACCATCGCCATGTCGCTCGCCGACCGGCCGAGGCCGACCCTCGCCCTCGTCCGCTCGATCCTCAAGGGCAACATGTTCGCCTTCGTCTGGCTTCCACGCGACGAGCTGACCACCCGCCGCCGCCTCGCCATCGGCAAGATGATCGAGCAGGCCTCGCAGGGCCGGATCTCCAACTGGTCGGTCGAGCTCGGCGACGGCGACCTCGCCCTCATCCGCTACACGCTCTACGTCGGGCCCGAGACCCCGACCCCCGACGTCGCCGAGCTCGACCGCCGGCTCGACGAGATGGTCCGCGGCTGGGAACCCTCGGTCGAGGAGGCGCTCGGCGAGCTGGTCGGGCCTCCGCGCGCCACCCGACTCGCTCTCTCCTATCTCGACGACTTCCCCGAGGCCTATAGGATCGCGGTTCCGCCCGCCGAGGCGGCCCAGGACATATTGCGGATCTGCGCGCTCGACAGCGCCGCCCAGCGCGACGCCAGGCTCTACCGGCAGGAAGACGACGGGCCCAAAAGGCTGAGGCTCAACACCTACCGGCTCGCCGAGATCATCCCGCTCTCCGACGCGGTGCCGGTGTTCGAGAATTTCGGCTTCCGCGTGCTCGAGGAGCATCCCACCGCGCTCGACGAGGGCCGGCTCGGCTACGTCCACGAATTCCTGCTCGAGGTCCGCGCCGGCGAGGCGGCCCAGGTGCTCGACCGCTCCGAGCTGGTCGAGCGCGCGATCGCCGAGGTGCTCGAGGGCCGGGCCGAGAACGATCCGTTCAACCAGCTGCTCGTCGCCGCCGCTCTCGCCCCGCGCGACGTCGTCCTGTTCCGGGCCTGGTTCCGCTATCTTCGCCAGGTCGGCCTGTCCTATTCGATGGTGACGGTGGTCGAGGCGCTTCGCCGGGCGCCGGGAGTGGCCCACGGCCTCATCGCCCTGTTCGACGCGCTTCACGATCCCAATTACCAGGGCCCGCGCGAGAGCGCGGTCGAGGCGGCGCAGCGGACGATCCGCGAGGGGCTCTCTCAGGTCGCGGCGATCGACGAGGACCGGATCCTCCGGCTCCTCCTCGGAGTCGTCTCGGCGACCCTTCGCACCAACGCCTTCACCCCGGCCGGGCGCGAGGCGCTGGCCTTCAAGCTCGACAGCGCCAGGGTGCCGGGCCTGCCCCAGCCGCTGCCGTGGCGGGAGATCTGGGTCTATTCGCCGAGGGTCGAGGGGATCCACCTTCGCGGCGGCCCGATCGCCCGCGGGGGCCTCAGATGGTCCGACCGGCGCGACGATTTCCGGACCGAGATACTCGGCCTGATGAAGGCGCAATTGGTCAAGAACGCGGTCATCGTCCCGACCGGCGCCAAGGGCGGCTTCTATCCCAAGCAATTGCCGCCGATGACCGATCGCGACTCCTGGCTCGCCGAAGGGACTGAGAGCTACCGGATCTTCATCCGCTCCCTGCTCTCGGTCACCGACAATATCGTCGGCAACAAGATCGTCCGTCCCGAAGGCGTGGTCGTCATCGACGGCGACGATCCCTATTTCGTCGTCGCCGCCGACAAGGGCACGGCGACCTTCTCCGACATCGCCAACGCGATCGCCACCGAGCGCGGCTTCTGGCTCGGCGACGCCTTCGCCAGCGGAGGGAGCTACGGCTACGACCACAAGGCGATGGGGATCACCGCCAGGGGCGCCTGGATCTCGGTCCAGCGCCACTTCCGGGAGATCGGGATCGACGTCCAGTCGCAGCCGATCCGGGTCGCCGGAGTCGGCGACATGTCGGGCGACGTGTTCGGCAACGGAATGCTTCTGTCGAAGGCGATCAAGCTCGTCGCCGCCTTCGACCACCGCCACATCTTCCTCGACCCCGATCCCGATCCGGCGAGGAGCTGGGACGAGCGCGACCGGCTGTTCAACCTGCCGCGCTCGAGCTGGGACGATTACGACCGCAAATTGATCTCCAAGGGCGGCGGGATCTTCCCGCGGAGCCAGAAGTCGATCCTGCTCTCGCCCGAGATCCGGGCCCTGCTCGGCCTCGAGGCGGAAGAGACCGATCCGGCCACCCTCCTCACAGCCATCCTCTCGGCGCCGGTCGACCTGCTCTGGTTCGGAGGGATCGGCACCTACATCAAGGGCAGGAACGAGAGCAACGCCGAGGTCGGCGATCCCGGCAACGATGCCATCCGGGTCAATGGCGGGGAGCTTCGCGCGAAGGCGCTCGGCGAGGGCGCCAACCTCGCCATCACCCAGGCCGGCCGGGTCGAGTTCGCCGCGGCCGGCGGTCGGATCAACACCGACTTCATCGACAACAGCGCCGGGGTCGACTGCTCGGACAATGAGGTCAACATCAAGATCCCGCTCAACCGCGAGATGGTCGAAGGACGGCTCGCGCTCGAGGACCGCAACAATTTGCTGGCGGCGATGACCGACGAGGTCGCGGCGCTCGTTCTCGAGGACAACCGGCTCCAGACCCTGGCCCTGTCGATCGCCGAGCGCAGCGGCGCGGCGGGCCTGCCGCCGCTGCTCAGGGCGATGGAGATGCTCGAGGAGGGCGGCCGGCTCAACCGCGCCGTCGAGGGCCTCGAGACCAACGAGGAGCTGATGCGGCGGGCCCAGGAGAATCGGGGCCTCACCCGGCCGGAGCTCGCAATCCTCCTTTCGACCTCGAAGATGGCGCTCCAGGCGGCGCTCGAGGCGGGCAAGATCACCGAGGACCCGACCCTGACCCCGGAGCTTCTCGCCGCCTTCCCGGCGACGATGCGGAAGCTCGAGGGCGACGCCATCCTCCAGCACCGCCTTCGCCGCGAGATCATCGCCACCAAGATCGCCAACCGGCTCGTCAACCGGCTCGGGATCACCGCGCCTTTCGCCCTGGCCGAGGAGGAGGGCGCCTCGTTCGGCCAGGTTGCCGCCGCCTTCGTCGCGGCCGAGCGCCTGTTCGGGATGCAGGGTTTCTGGGAGCGGCTCGACACCGCCGATCTGCCCGAGCAGCTCCGGCTCGAGCTGTTCGACCAGGCCAGCCAGGCGCTCCAGCTCCACATGGCCGACATCCTTCGCAACACCTCGGCGACGACCAAGCTCACCGAGATGGTCGACAATCTCGCGCCCGGCCTCGAGGCTCTGGACGAGGCCGTCGAAGGCCTGCTTCGGCGCGAGGTGGCGAGCGAGGCCGGCGAGCGCCGCAAGCGCCTGATCGAATTGGGAGCGCCCGACGACATCGCCCGCAAGATCGTCCGGCTGTTCGAGCTGAACGGCGGAGTCGGGATCTCCGCGCTCGGCAAGCGCCTTGGAGTCGACGTGATCGGCCTCACCAACGCCTACACCCGCCTCGGCGAGGCGCTCGGCCTCGACTGGGCGCAGGGCGCGGCCAACCAGTTCCGGGCCAGCGACCAGTGGGAGCGGCTTCTGACCGCCGGCCTCGCCCGCGACTTCGAGCAGCTCCGACTCGACTTCCTGCACAGGAAGCGCGGAAGCGAGCCGACCGAGGCGGTCGACCAATGGGTCGCGGCCCAGGGCCCCCGGATCGACCAGTTCCGCCGGGTCGTCGACCGCGTCCGCAACGCCCCGGTCACCACCGCCCCGATGCTCGCTCAGATCGCCACCCAGGCGCGGGTCCTGCTCGGCCGCTGACTTGCCTCCCCATCCGCAGGATGGGGAGGGGGACCAGGCTTTGCCTGGTGGAGGGGTAATTGGCGCAGGCTTCCGCCAGTCACCCCTCCACCACCTTCGGTGGTCCCCCTCCCCCCGAGCTGCGCTCGCGGGGAGGCAAAGCCGACGCGCGGCTCCCACAAGCATCGCCAGCAAGCGCATCAATAGGCAGAATCCCCCCATGGCCTGATTAGAACATAATCAGAACATGAATTCTCCTACAATCTTTAGCCGCCGGATTTGGCCTTCAAAAACAGCCACACCCGGATAGCGCTGCCCAGGTTCGGAGGGTCGCGCTCCTCGACCCTTTCCGCATCGATTCGCGCGACGAGGGCGCTCAGCGGCAGCCCCTCGTCCTCCGCCGCCGCCTTCAGCGCCTGCCAGAATGCCGGCTCCAGGCTGATCGAGGTCGAATGGCCCGCGATCATCACCGAGCGTTTGACCGGCCCGGCCATCAATACATGTGCTGGCCGCCGTTGATGCTGAGCGTGCTCCCGGTGATGAACCCGGCCTCCTCGCCGCACAGGAAGACGACGCCGCGGGCGATCTCCTCGGCCTTGCCGAGCCGGCCGACCGGGATCTGGCCGATGATCGCCTCCAGCACCTTCTCGGGCACCGCCTGCACCATCTCGGTGTCGATATAGCCCGGCGCGATGCAGTTCACGGTCACGCCCTTCTTGGCGTTCTCCAGGGCCAGGGCCTTGGTGAAGCCG
>DASQJV010000536.1:0-2687 GCA_035630855.1 Allosphingosinicella sp.
GCCGAGGATCGCCGCCGAGCGGGCGTCTCCGGCCGCCTCGAACCGGGCCACCGCGGCCGGTGTGACGTCGAGCCCGCGCGCCTCCAATACCATCGGAACGACCGCCAGCCGGGCGAGCGGGTCGCCGGCCGTCGCCGCCGCCGCCTCCCACAGGCCGTCATGGGCGGGCAGCTCGCCATAGCCCGAGCCGAGCGCTCGGAGGCGGCGGTCGAGCAGGGCGAAGTGCATCGCCTCGTCGGCGCCGACCGCGAACCAGTCGTCGACGAACGCCCTCGGGAAGCCGCCGCCGAATCGGCCGGCGAGGTCGAAGGCGAGGTCGATCGCGGCGAACTCGATATGGGCCAGAGCGTGGAGCATCGCGATCCGGCCGCGCTCGGAGCCGCCGCGCCCGCGCTTGGGCATCCGGGACGGCGGCAGCAGCTCGGGCCGCCCGGGCCGCGCCGGCGAATCCGGCATCCTGACGTCGAACTCATGCGCAAGCTCGCCGCGGCGCCAGGCCCGGGCCGCCGAACGCGCCGCCTTCACCTTCTCCTTTGGCTCGGCGGCGAGGAGCACGTTCCGGCAGGCGCCGGCGACGGTGGCGGCGGTGGGCATTCGACGGGCCTCCCGGAGCTTGTTGCAGAGCCGTTCGGGCTGAGCTTGTCGAAGCCCTCTCCTTCTCCCCGCTCGAAAAGGAAAGGGCTTCGACAGGCTCGGCCCGAACGGGGCGGGTTGCGCCCGTTTCGTTGCGGAGAGCGCCGATTGATCCCGGCGCCGATCGCGGTCATTATCCGAAAGCCGAATACGGGGGCCGGCGACCCAGAAGGGGGGCACATATGACCGATCTCGACGTGGCAATCATCGGCGGCGGCTGCGCCGGCACCTATTCCGCCTGGCGCCTCCAGCAGGAGGCGGGCGAGGACAACAGCATCGGCCTGTTCGAATATAGCGACCGGATCGGCGGCCGGCTCTATTCGGTGACCGTTCCCGGGGTGCCGAGCCTCAAGGCCGAGCTGGGCGGGATGCGCTACATCCAGGAATCGCACAAGATGGTCGCCGACCTGGTCGAGCACCTCAAGCTCGCGACCCGCGATTTCCACATGGGCGCCCCGGAGCCGGTCGGCGCCAATTGCAACCTCTTCTACCTCCGCGGCAAGCATCTGCGGCTCGGCGAGCTCGCCGATCCCGACAAGGTCCCCTACAATCTCGCCTGGTCGGAGCGCGGCCTCGGTCCCACCAACCTGCAGATCCAGGCGATGGACAACATCTATCCGGGCATGGCCAATCTCAGCCTGTGCCAGCTGATGAGATTGAAGGTGTTCGGCCGGCCGCTGTGGAAATACGGCTTCTGGAACCTGATGTTCCGGGTCCTCTCCAACGAGGGCTATCAGTTCATGAAGGACGCCGGCGGCTACGACGCCAACGTCGCCAACGCCAACGCGGTCACCCAGCTTCCCGCCACCGAATATGGCGACGACACCGAGTTCCTGACCCTGTGCGAGGGCTACCAGCATCTGCCGCTCACCCTCGCCGAGCAGTTCAACTCGGCCAAGGGCGGCAAGCTCGAGGCGGGGCAGCGAATCTACATGAACCACTGCCTGACGGAGATCGTCGAGGGCGAAGGCGAATATCGCTACACGCTCCATTTCCGCCCGACCCTGACGACCGACGCGAAGACCTCCCTCGACGAAGCCGCGGAGCCGGTCGTCGTCAGGGCGAAGAAGATCGTCCTCGCGCTTCCGCGCCGCTCGCTCGAGCTGATCAAGTGCGGCGCGCTCGAGCGGGATCCCCAATATATGGACGACCGCAATTCGGTGCTCATCCAGAGCGCGTTCAAACTGTTCATGGCCTATGAATCGCCCTGGTGGCGGACCCTCGGCCTGGTCGCCGGCCGCTCGGTCACCGACCTGCCGATGCGCCAGGTCTATTATTTCGGGACCGAGGGCGAGCAGAGGGGCGGCGAGCCCTTCCTCAACTCGCTCGTCCAGGCCAGCTACAACGACATCTCGACCGTGCCCTTCTGGAAGGCGCTCGAGAAAGGCACGCCCTATCCCGGCTACATGCCGGCCTGCGTCGAGCCGGGAGTCACCGATCCCATCCCGGTCACCGAGCATCGCGCCACCCAGGAGATGGTCGAGGACTGCAACAAGCAGATCGCCCAGGTCCATGCCCTGCCCGAGATCCCGATGCCCTATTCCGCCGTCTACCACACCTGGAACGAGGATCCCTACGGAGGCGGCTGGCACGAATGGAAGGCCGAATACCGGCTCGACCAGATCATGTGGCGGATGCTCAAGCCGGTCGCGACCGAGGACATCCACATCTGCGGCGAGGCCTATTCCTACGGCCAGGGCTGGGTGGAGGGCGCCTTCTGCACCGCCGAGCAGATGCTCGAGAGCCATTTCGGGCTCAAGCGGCCGCGCTGGCTGGATTCCGATTACGCGATCATGCCCTGTCCCGAGGGCGGTTGCGGCGACCTCGACGGCTGCGTCGAAACGCCCGACACCGCGGAGCTGGTCGAAGAGCTGAACGCGCTGACCCCGAGCTGCCTCGCCAAGCGGGACATCAGCTGATGGCCGCGCCCTACACCGTCGCCCAATATCTGGTCGACCGCCTCAAGCAGTGCGGCCTCGGGCATGTCTTCGCGGTTCCCGGCGATTATGCGGCGAACTTCCTCAACGCGCTCGACACCACCGAGGGGATCGTCC
>DASQJV010000537.1:0-3157 GCA_035630855.1 Allosphingosinicella sp.
TCGCCAGGTTCGGCACAGTCTTCCCTCCAGACTGGCGCGTGAAGGCCTTCGCCGCCGGCCTCGTCTTCGCCTGCCTGCTGATGCCGATCGGGACCGAGGCGCGGACCGGCCTGGTCTGCATCGCAATGCTCGGGCTGCTGATGCTGCGCGACGTCAAGCGCCGCTTCCTCTACCTTGCCGGGGCGGGCCTGCTCGTCCTGGGCTCGGTCCCCTTCCTCCCCGACAGCTTCACCGGCCGGATGTCGACCATCCGGGGCTATGAGGGGGATTCGTCGGCCAAGGTTCGGCTCGCCGTCTGGGGCTGGACCTGGAACTATGTTCAGGAGAATCCCTTGGGCGGCGGCTTCGGCGCCTATCGCGGCAACAAGATCGAGGTCCGCACCGTCACCACCGTCGACCATGGCGCGGTCCAGACCATCTCCGCGCGCACCGCCGTCGACGAGGGCCGGGCCTGGCACAGCGCCTATTTCGAGATGCTCGGCGAGCAGGGCTTCCCGGGCCTCATCCTCTTCCTGCTGATCCATGCCTGCGGGCTGGTCCGGATGGAAATGGTCCGCCGCCGCTACCGCCAGGCCGAAGGCGACAAGGCCTGGATCGCCCCGCTCGCCACCGCCCTCCAGCATTTCCAGATCATCTATTTGGTCGGCGCCTCGTTCGTCGCCATCGCCTACACGCCCTTCACCCTGATGATCCTCGGAGTCCAGATCGGGCTCGACGCGCTCGTCGCCCGGCGCGAGCGGGCCGAGCGGCCGCGCCCCGCCTTCGCCCCCGCCCAGGCGCGGGCCGGGACCGCCCCGGCATGAGCGGCGCCCCCGCCGAGCCGCGCGCCGAACTTCCGGCGCTGACCGGGATACGCGGCCTCGCCGCCTGGTTCGTCGTGCTCTACCATGTCCGGGTCGGCCTCTGGCCGCATTTGCCGGCGGAAGCCTATTGGGTCCTCTCCAAGGGCTATCTCGCCGTCGACCTGTTCTTCATGCTGTCGGGCTTCGTGCTGTGGCTGAACTATTCCGACCGCCTGCGCCGCGACGGGCTCGCGGCGGTTCCGAAATATCTCGCGCGCCGAGTCGCCAGGGTCTGGCCGCTCCACCTGTTCATCCTCGCCTTGACCATGGTCTACGCCGCGCTGGTGGCGGCGACCGGGGAGCTCAACACGGTCCATTACCCGTGGGCCGAGCTTCCGCTCCACGTCCTCCTCATCCACAATTGGGGCTTCACCGACGGCCTCACCTGGAACGATCCCAGCTGGTCGATCAGCGGCGAGGCGGCCGCCTATCTGCTCTTCCCGCTGATCGTCCTGGCGGCGGACTGGCGCCGGATCCCTCCGGCCGCGGCGATCGCGATCCTGATCCTTCTCGCTTCGGCCCTGTCGGCGGCGATGGGCTGGAACGGCGCCTTCATCCTCGACCGCGACATACCGCGCTTCGGGCTGCTCCGGGCGGTGACCGAGTTCGGAATGGGGACGATCCTGTGCGCCTTGTGGCAGCGCTGGCGTCCGACTCCGCGGCCGGCGGCCCTGCTCGCCGGAGCCCTGGCGGCGGCGGCGCTGTTGCTCGGCCTCGCGGGCGGCGCCCCGGAGACCCTGGTCGTGCCGCTGTTCCTCGCCGGCCTTCTGCTCGCAATCGCCCTGACCGCCGACCGCTCCGGCAACCCGCTCGCCGCCCGCCAGGTCCTTTATCTCGGCGAGATCAGCTACTCGACCTATCTCGTCCACTTCCTCCTCTACATCGTCTTCAAGATCCTGTTCGTGGAGGATCCGGCGAACGTTCCGCCGGCTCTGATCGGATTGTTCCTGCTGGTCACCTTCCTGGCCTCGGTCGCGCTCTATCACGGGATCGAGCGGCCGGCGCAGCGCGCCCTCAACCGCCTGTTCGACCGCCGCCTCGAGCGCCGACCGGCGCTTTCCGCGGCGGAGTAAGCCGTCATCCCGGACTTGATCCCGTCCCCCGCCGGGATGACGGTTACGCCGTCTCGAGCCGCGCCTCCGCTTTCTCGACGAGCGCGATCAGGGCCTCGGTGAAGGCCGGTATGTCCTCCGGCTTGCGGCTGGTGACGATATTGCCGTCGGTGACCGCCTCCTCGTCGACGACCTCGCCGCCGGCATTGCGCAGGTCGGTGCGGATCGACGGCCAGCCGGTGACCCGGCGGCCCCGGACCAGATCCGCTTCGACGAGCAGCCACGGGCCGTGGCAGATCGCCGCGACCGGCTTGCCCGCCCCGGCGAAGGCGCGGATCGTCGCCACCACCTTTTCGTCCATCCTCAGCCTGTCGGGATTCCTGGTCCCGCCGGGCAGCACCAGCGCGTCGTAATCGGCCGGCTCCACCTCGCCGATCGTGCAATCCACCTCGACGGTGGCGCCGTTGTCGCCCTCGATCTCACCTTTCTCGAGCGAGGCGAGGGTGACCTCGGCGCCGCGCTCGCCCAGGATCCGACGGGGCTCGAGCAGCTCCGAATCCTCAAAGCCGTCGGTGGCGATCATCAGGATCTTCGCTTCGGACAGTTTGGGCATGGACTCCTCCTGCCGCGCTTCAACGGAAAGTCTTGCGGGGCGTTCCCGGAACGAAGCGGGCGAGCGGGCGCTTAGTGGCCCCATGCTCTGCTTCGTCGACGACCAGTCCCTGCCCGGAATCACCCGCAAGCGGCGCGGCCGCTACTGGCAATATTTCGCCCCCAACGGAAGCCGGATCACCGACCGCGACGAAATCGACCGGCTGAACTCGGTCGGGATGCCGCCGGCCTACGAGCGCTGCTGGTTCTGCCCCAAGCCCAACGGCCATATCCAGGCGACCGGCTACGACGCCCGGGGCCGCAAGCAATATCGCTACCATCCCGGTTTCCGGGCCCGGCAGGACGCGGCGAAATATGAGCGGCTCGCCGCCTTCGGCCGGGCCCTGCCGAAGCTGCGCCGAAAGGTCGAGGAGGATCTGGCCGGCAAGCCGACGGCGCGCGACACCGTGCTCGCCGCGGTGGTGCGGCTGATCGACGATACGAGGATGCGGGTCGGCAACGAGGAATATGCGAAGGACAACAAGAGCTTCGGAGCGACGACGCTGAGGAATCGGCACGCCAAGGTCGAGCGAGGGCGGCTGAAGATCAGCTATGCGGGAAAGCACGGCGTCAGGCGCACGGTGACCCTCACCGACCGCAACCTCGTCCGAA
>DASQJV010000538.1:0-2796 GCA_035630855.1 Allosphingosinicella sp.
TCGCCTCGGACGACAATTACAACAAGCTGCAGCGGACCCTGCTGCTGAAGTTCGCTCTGGAATGAGGTCGCCGGGGCGACGGCTTACGCCGCGGCCGCCTCGCTTTGCTTCTTGGCGATCTCGCGCTTCAGGCGCCGGGCCTTCAGGCTGAGGCTGTCGTCCTTCGACTTCAGCAGCCAGTTGTCGAGGCCGCCGACATGCTCCACCGACCTCAGGCCGTTCATCGACACGCGCAGCTTGACTCCGCGGCCCAGCGATTCGCTGATCAGGGTCACGTTCTGCAAATTGGGCAGGAAGGTGCGCTTGGTCTTGTTGTTGGCGTGGGAAACGTTGTGGCCCACCTGCCGGCCCTTGCCGGTCAGCTCGCAAATGCGCGACATGATCTCTCGTCCTGGTTTTGAAGCGGGGCCTTGGACGGTCCCGGAAAGCGATGGGCGGATAGCGGCGCAAGGCGCTTTCGTCAACCTGAAGCTGGCGCCGGGCCGGCGAAACGGTCGTTGCGGACCTGCAACCGAATCGCGTACCGGTAGGTTTATAGGATGAACGGAGGAAGCTGATCCATGGTACGCGCTGTCCTGTTACTGGTCGCCTTGATCATCCTGCTCGGCATCGGCGCCGTCTGGCTCGGCCTCGTCGACCTCAACCAGACCCAGAATGCCCAGGCGCCCAAGTTCGAGGTCAAGGTCAATCCGGTGACCGTGGGCACGACCACCACCAACGTCCAGGTCGAGGTGCCGAGGGTGCAGGTCGGCGACGGCAACGTCCAGGCCAACCAGCAATAGGCTTCCGCCGACTGCGGCGTCCGTCTAGGCCGGCGCAGTGACCGCGCCTTTCTCCGAACCGATGCGCCGGGCGCTCGACGAGGCGCGCGCGGCCGCCGCCGACGGCGAAGTGCCGGTCGGTGCGGTGGTGACCAAAGGGGGCGAGCTGGTCGCGGCCGGCCGCAACCGGATGCGCCTCGACGGCGACCCCACCGCCCATGCCGAGATGGTGGCGATGCGCGCCGCCGCCGCGGCGCTCGGCACCCCGCGCCTCGACGGCTGCGACCTGTGGGTCACCCTCGAGCCCTGCGCGATGTGCGCCGGGGCGATGGCCCTCGCCCGCATCTCCCGCCTCTACTTCGCCGCGGCCGACCCCAAGGGCGGCGGCGTTCTCCACGGCCCGCGCCTCTTCTCCCAGCCGACCTGCCACCACGCGCCGGAAGTCTATCCCGGAATCGGCGAGGCCGAGGCCGGGGAGATGCTCAAGGCCTTTTTCAGGGAACGGCGCTGAAATTCCTCCCCCGCATTTGCGGGGGAGGGGGACCAGGCGAAGCCTGGTGGAGGGGTATTTCGGAGTCAGTAAGGCCCCTCCACCGCATTTCGTGCGGTCCCCCTCCCCGCGAAATCGCTGGGAGGATTTAGGCCGCCCTTGTCCCCGCTCTCGCTTCCCGGCTAAGAGGCGGCTGCGCCATGCCGCCAGTCCCCCCTCTGCCGCCATTCCCTTGGTTCGACGTCGTCGTCATCCTGATGCTGATCGCGCTGAACGGCGTGTTCGCGATGGCGGAGATGGCGATCGTCTCGTCGCGCAAGCCGAGGCTGAAGGCGATGGCGAAGCAGGGCCGCTGGGGCGCCCAGACCGCGCTCGACCTCGCCGCCGATCCGGGCCGCTTCCTGTCGACCGTCCAGATCGGAATCACCCTGATCGGAATCCTCGCCGGCGCCTATTCGGGCGCCAGCCTGGGCGCTCCGGTCGGCGCCCGGCTCGAGCGGCTCGGCCTCGCCGCCGACACTTCGGCCACCTTGGGCTTCATCGTCGTCATCTTCTTCACCACCTACGCCTCGCTGGTGATCGGCGAGCTCGTCCCCAAGCAGTTCGCTCTGCGCTCCCCGGAACCGCTGGCGGCCTTCATGGGGCCGCCGATGCTGTGGACGGCCAAGGCCACCGCGCCGCTGGTCTGGCTGCTCGACCGCACCAGCGCCCTCATATTCAGGCTTCTGAGGATGCGCCGCGACAATTCGAACAAGGTGACGGCCGAGGAGCTCCATCTCGTGGTCGCCGAGGCGCATCATGCCGGCGTGCTCGAGGAATATGAAAGGGCGATCATCTCCGGGGTCGTCCGGCTCGCCGACCGTCCGGCCCGCGAGGTGATGACCCCGCGGACGGACGTCGACTGGATCGACGCGCAGGCCAGCGCCGACGAGATACGCCGGGCCCTGCTCGAGATGCCGCACAGCCGGATCCCGGTCGCCGAGGGCTCGGTCGACAAGTTGATCGGGATCGTCCGCGCCCGCGACCTCGTCGCCGCCCTGATCGAAGGACGGCCGCTCGACATGCGCGCCCTGAGCTGCGAGGCGCCGGTCGTCCCCGACCAGATGGACGCGATGGACGCGCTCGCCGTGCTTCGCTCGAGCGAGACAAGGATGGCCTTCGTCCACGACGAATATGGACATTTCGAAGGCATCGTTACTTCCGCCGACCTGCTCAACGCCATTTCGGGCGTGCTCGCCGGCGGCTTCGAGGGCGGGCCGGAGGCGCCGCTGGTCGAGCGCGAGGACGGCAGCTGGTGGGTGTCGGGCTCGCTGTCGGCCGACGCCCTGTCGGACCGGCTCGGAATCGGCCTTCCCGAGGACCGCGACTATGCGACCACGGCCGGCTTCGCCTTGTCGGTCCTGAAGCATATCCCCGAGGTCGGGGAGCGCTTCGCCTTCGGCGGCTGGCAGTTCGAGATCGTCGACATGGACGGCTTCAAGATCGACAAGCTGCTCGCCAGCGAGGTGGTGAGGAAGCGGCGGGGGGGCTGAATTCCTCCCCGAG
>DASQJV010000539.1:0-4340 GCA_035630855.1 Allosphingosinicella sp.
GGAGCGACCGCCTCGCCGCCGACTTCCGCCGCAAGCGCCTCGGCCCGGCCGCGGTCGATGTCGGTGAGACTGATCCGGGCGCCTTCCGCCGCGGCTCGGCGGGCGAGGCCGGAGGCGACGCTGCCTGCGCCCTGGAGGGCGAGGTGGACCCCCGCAAGGCTGTCCTTGCCGAGCGCCCGCTTCACCGCCGCCTTGACCCCGAGGAAGACGCCGTAGCTGGTGTGCGGGCCCGGATCGCCGCCGACCGATCCCTCGGCGACCGGAAGGCCGGCGACGTGACTTGTGTGCTTCGACAGGGCGACCATGTCGGCGACGCTCATCCCGACGTCCTCGGCGGTCACGTAACGCCCGTTCAGGCCCTCGACGGCCCGGCCGTAGGCGGCGAGCATCTCGGGAGTCTTGCTGCGCTCCGAATCGGCGAGGATCACCGCCTTGCCGCCGCCGAGCGGGAGCCCGGCCATGGCGTTCTTGAAGCTCATCCCGCGCGAGAGCCGAAGGGCGTCGCGGACGGCGTCGCCGGGCTCGGCATAATGCCAGAAGCGCACTCCGCCGCCGGCGGGGCCGAGATGGGTCGAGTGGATGGCGATGACGGCGCAGAGGCCGCTGGCGCGGTCCGTGACGAAGTGGACGACCTCATGATCGTCGAAATCGGGATAATCCCACGGGGCTTGCATTGAAGGGTCCTGAACTATGGACAGGCGCGGTGGGGCGGCCAACGGGACTTGAACCCGCGACCCCCGGTACCACAAACCGGTGCTCTAACCAGCTGAGCTATGGCCGCCACTATGCGCCTGAGGTGCGGCGCGCACATAGGGGCCGGGGCGCGGACGCGTCAAGGCACGGATCACCAATCGGCCAGGCCGAGCCGCTCGCGCCCGGTCCAGCGGACGAGCAGCATCACCGCGACCGAGGCGAGCCCGGCCGCGAGCCCGATCCAGATTCCGACCCCCTCCCAGCCGAGTCCGAAGCCGAGCCCGACTCCGGTGACGAGGCCGATCACCCAATAGCCGATGCCGGCGCAGATCATCGGCACCTTGGTGTCGTGGAGCCCGCGGAGCATCCCCGCGGCGACCACTTGCGCCCCGTCGAATATCTGGAAGAAGGCCGCGACGACCAGGAAGGAGACGGCGAGCGGGATGACCCCCGCATTCGCCGGCAGGGCGGGGTCGAGGAACATCGTCACCAGCGCGTAGGGCATGGCGAGCATGACGAGGCCGGTCAGCGACATGAAGGCGGTGCCGAGGGCGAAGGCGGTCCAGCCGGCGCGGGCGATTCCGGCCCGGTCGCGGCGGCCGAAGGCGAGCCCGACCCGTACCGTCGCCGCCTGCGACAGGCCCATCGGAACCATGAAGGAGAGCGCCGCGAGCTGGATGGCGATGGCGTGGGCGGCGATCGACTCGGCGCCGATCAGGCCCATCAGGAAGACGGCGGCGTTGAAGATGGTGATCTCCAGCGCCAGGGTGACGGCGATCGGCAGCCCGAGCCGCCAGACCTCGCGGAAACGCTGCCAGTCCGGCCGCCAGAAATGGCCGAAGAGGTGGAATCGGCGGAAGCGGGGGTGGAGGAACACCACCAGCGCCATCCCGGCGAACATGATCGTGTTCGCCATCGCGCTTCCCATTCCGGCGCCGACCAGGCCGAGCCTGGGCAGGCCGAAATGGCCGAAGATCAGGCCGTAATTGACGATCCCGTTGAACAGCACCGCGACCACTCCGATCACGAAGGACCAGAGCGGCTTCTCCAGGGCCGAGATGAACGAGCGGAGCACCAGATACCACAGATAGGGCAGGAAGCCCCATTGCAGGGCCCGGACGAAGCTCTGGGCGTCCGCCGCCGGCGCCGGATCCTGGCCGATCGCGGCCAGGATCGGCCCCGTGAACCACAGGATCGCCCAGACCGGGACGGTCAGCGCGACCGCCGCCCACATGCCCTGGCGAACCGTCCGGCGGACGTCGCGGACGCTGTGGCTGCGCTCGCCCAGCTCCTTCGCCATCATCGGAGCGGTGGCGGTGACGAGGCCGATCCCGAAGATCAGGAAGGCGAAATAGACGTTCACTCCGAGCGTGCCCGCCGCGAGCACCGAGGGCCCCGCCCAGCCGAGCAGGACGACGTCGGTGACATGGATCAGCGCCTGGGCGATGTTGGTCAGGATGAGCGGCCAGGCGAGCGCCAGCGTCGCGCGAATCTCGTCGCGCCAGAGGCGGCGGGTCTCGGGGCTCCGCTGAAGCATGGGACGGGCCGTAGCCGCTCATCGCCCGGAGCGGAACCCGCAAGGGGGAGGGCTTACAACCCTCGCCCGGCTTCCCATCTCCCGCTCATGATCCCCCTCTCAGTCCTCGATCTCGCACCCGTCCCCGAAGGTTCCGACGCCGGCCAGGCGCTTCGCAACTCGCTCGAGCTCGCCCAGTCGGCCGAGCGGCTCGGCTACAAGCGCTTCTGGATGGCCGAGCATCATTCGATGCCGGGCATCGCCAGCGCCGCGACCGCGGTCGCTCTGGCCTATGTCGGCGCCGGCACATCGACGATCCGGATCGGCGCCGGCGGGGTAATGCTCCCCAATCACGCGCCGCTCGTCATCGCCGAACAGTTCGGCACCCTCGAGTCGCTTTTCCCCGGCCGGGTCGACCTCGGCCTCGGGCGGGCGCCCGGCACCGACCGCGCCGCCGCTCTCGCCCTTCGGCGCAACCTCGCGTCGGACGAGAACCATTTCCCCCAGGATGTCGTCGAGCTGATGGCCTATTTCGAGCCGCAGGAAGGCCGCACCGTCCGCGCCGTCCCCGGCGAGGGCCTCGGCATCCCCGTCTGGATCCTCGGCTCGAGCCTGTTCGGAGCGCAGCTGGCGGCGATGCTCGGCCTGCCCTACGCCTTCGCCTCCCATTTCGCGCCCGCCCAGATGATGGATGCGATCCGGGTCTATCGCGAGCGCTTCCAGCCTTCGGCGCAGCTCGACCGACCGTACGTGATGCTCGGCTTCAACGCCTTCGCGGCGGAGACCTCCGAGGAAGCCGAGCTCCTCGCGACCTCGGTCCAGCAGGCCTTCGTCAACCTGCGGACGGGCAATCCGGGCAAGCTCCCGCCGCCGGTCCCGGGCTATGCCGACTCGCTTCCACTCGAGGGCCGGGCCCTTCTCCGCCAGGTCCTGACCTGCTCGGCGGTCGGCGACTCCGCGACGGTGAAAGCGAAGATCGAGGCGTTCGTCGAGCGCACCGGCGCCGACGAGCTGATGATCACGTCGCAAATCTTCGACCATCGCGCCCGGCTTCGGTCGTACGAGATCGTGGCGGAGGCGATGGGCTAAAACCTCTCTCCCCGCGGGGAGAGGGGTTCAAGGCCGCGAATCCAGCTCTTTCACCAGCTTCTTCGGAGCCTGAGCCCGGTAGCTTTCGTCGATCCAGTCCTTGAGCTGCTCGAGGCTCGGAATCTCGCCCTCCGGCGGAGTGAAGCTGACCCAGCCCGACTTGCCGAGGCCGTAGGCGGTCGGCTTCGCATAAGGCAGGTCGAGCGCGACCTCGCCGGTATAGGGGAGCTTCACCGACAGGCTGAACGGCTGCCCGGCGACCGGCAGGTAGGCGAAGGTCTTGTCGTTGACGGCGAGGTCGTCATGCTCGGGCCAGGGCGCCTTGGAATGGGCGCCGGGATAAGCGAGGCCGAATGCGCGAAGCTCGGCCAGGATCGCATCGCTCGCCTCGCTCATCTTCGGAACCTCCTCGAAGCGCCGTCATTAGCACAGACGAGGAGAGTTGGCATGGACGACAAGGAAAGATCAGCACCGGGCCCAACGAGCGGGCCCGCAACGAGAGCATAGCCAGCACCGGCCCGGGCATACCCGACTACGCCCGCGGCCCCGGCGAGGAGCTTCCGGAAGCCCCGAGCGACGAAGAGGTGGAGCGCGCCGCGGAGGCGCTGGGCGTTGGCGGCTCTGGCGAGAAGCTGCCGCTCGAGGGCTAGTAAGTCTCGTCGCACGTTCAGGACTGATAGCAGTGGCGCCGGAACGCCCGTAGCCTCGGATGCGCCTATCCACCTGCAGAGGGCGCCGGTTCCTGCTCCTGAACGAATAGCTGCAACCGTTGCATTGCGTCGGCAATAAGTTGCCTAATCTCCGTTTCATTGAGTTTCGATTGATACCGCTGCGCGGCATCCAAGCTGGTAAGCGCTTCGTCGATATGGCGCAGAGTCAAATGATTCAGCTCGGTAGTATCACGCCACCTATGAAAGTGACTACATTCATGTGCCGCTGCGGCGCGCATGCTTAAGGAGGCGTTTGGATCAACGACACTCGTGCCGGGGAATATGTCAGCACCGTAGATTATTTCACAAAGCTCCTGGCTCTCCTCGGTATA
>DASQJV010000540.1:0-2651 GCA_035630855.1 Allosphingosinicella sp.
GCCGGGCCCTCCCGGCCCAACAGGGAGCAAGACATGAACAGGATCCTTCTTACCGCATTGGCCACCGCTTCGGCGCTGGTCATGGCCACGCCGGCCGCGTCCCAATCGGTGACCGGCGTGGTCAACATCACCGGCAATGTCGACGGCAAGTGCATCGTCGCCAATCCCGGCAATCCGACCGGCTCGGACTTCGGCGGGACCGTCGCCCTCGGCAACCTCGCCCAGGCCGACGGCACCATGGCCACCGACCTCGCCACCCGCTTCAACAACACGGCGGCCGCGAACCTCAACTACAAGATCGTGTGCACCTCGGCGAACACCAGCGTCGCCGTCGATTCCGATCCGATCGTCGCGGCGACCGGGCTCGCCGAGGCCGGCTACGCCAACCGAATCGACTACAAGGCCACCGTCGCGGTGACCCTGGTCGGCGGCCCCGGCACTCCGGTCGAGAACGATTCGGCCGCGGTGGCGACCGCGGCGGTCAACCAGGGCGGCCGGCTCGCCGCCACCGCCACCAACATCTCGGTGACCGCGAGCAACTTCCGGACGGCGAACCTGACCGACATCCTCGTCGCCGACCCCGTCTACACCGGCAAGATCACCATCGTCGTCTCGCCGGTCTCCTGAACGGGGGGCCTTATTGTCTGGAGCAAGTGAAATGAAGAAGCTCTGGTTGCTGGGACCGGCCGCGCTCGCCGTCGCTTTGGCGGCGCCGGCGGCCGCCCAGGTGAACGGCGAGGTCGACGTCGAAGGCTATGTCGACGACCGCTGCCAGTTCGCCATCCTCGACCATGCGATCATCGACCTCGGCGAGATTTCGGGCGACGACGGCCGGCTCGACGAGGTGGCCGTCGACGCCGGTCAGGCCACGCTGCAGGGCTGGTGCAACGGCTCGGCCTCGACGATCTGGGTGGAGGCCTTTCCGCTGATCAACGCTTCGGCCGCCTCGCCGAGCTTCGACAACCGGGTCGACTATCGCGCCACCGCCACGGCCGGAAACGCGGGGCCGTTCGACGACTCGACCGCCGCCGGCGCCGGCGGCGAGGTCGCCCTCGGCCTGTTCAACGGCGACATCGTCGTCGACATCTCCAACTCCGCCTCACCCAACGACCGGCTGATGGTCGCGGGCGGCTATGTCGGCCGGATCGTCGTCACTTTGGCCCCCAACACGAGCTTCGAAGCGCCGCCGGCGGGATCCTGACGATGGCGGCGCGGACCCCGCGGCCTCCAGCGGGCGAAATCGGGATGAAGGAGATATGATGAGGTCGGCCTGTCTTGCGGTCGCATTGCTGCTGTCGGCTTCGGCCGGCGCCGCCCGAGCGCAGACGACGGCGGCGGGCGACGTCGGAGTGAGCGCCAGTGTCGACGGCGTATGCCGGCTCGGCCCGCCGTCGCGGCCCTCGGTCGACCTCGGGGAGATGGCGGTGCGGTCCGGCATGCGGGTCGGCCGCCTCGCCGCGCTCCCCGAGGCGACCGTAACCCTGCCCGGCTCCTACTGCAATTTCGGCGGCACCATGGTCACCCTGCGCGGCGAGGCGCTGGTCCAGTCCGATTCCTCCGAGCTGCCCGACGGAATGGCCCGGGCGGTCAATTACACCGCGACCGTGAGGACCTGGGCGGAGCAGCCGCCGCTGATCACCACGGCGGCGGACGCCGACGGCGACTCGCCCGCCGCCGAGGATTCCGGCGGCACCGAGCCCGCCGCCAAGCTCACCGATCTCACCGTGGCTTTCTCGGGCTTCAGCGTCCCGTCGGACGCCCGGCTGGTCGCGGGCACTTACCAGGGCGTGGTCACGATCACGCTCGGCCCGGCGGTCACCGCCCCGGCGCAAGGAGAATGACGATGAAGTCCGTCCGTTTCGGCCTTGCCGCCCTCGTCGCCGCCGGCTCCGGCGCCGCCTTCGCGCAATCGGACACGGCGACCTCCGGGCCGTACATGGTCACCGGCACGGTTCCCGTCCTGTGCACGGCGGGCACGCTTTCCGACGACAACGGCGTGTTCGCGGTCGGAGTCCTCGTCGACCTCTCCACCGGCCTTCTCCGCAACGACCTGTCGGCGCCGCCCAAAATTCTGCAGGGCAGCTTCTGCACTTCGCGAAGCACGATCACCATCGAGGCGAGCCCGCTGGTGGCCCAGGCCTCCCCGCAGACTCCTCCCGAGGGCTTCTCCAACACCGTGCACTTCACCGCCACGGCGGAGGGCTGGACGCCCGCTCCGGCGGTCTTCACGACCGGCTCGGCGACCAATCCCAATGCCGTCCAGACCCGCGAGACCGGCTTCACCGGCGACATCGTCGTCAGCATCGGCTCTTTCACGACCGACGGCGGAGCGTCCCTCAGGCTGGTCGAGGATCCGCTTTACCAGGGCGCGGTCGTGGTCACGCTCGCGGCGGCCGACTGAGCCGATGGCCCCGCTCCGTCTCCTCCTTCTCGGCGCCGCGGCGCTTCCCACCGCCCTGCAGGCCCAGGTCGCCCCGGTCACCCGCTCGGTGCCGGTGATCGCCAGCGCCCCCGCGATCTGCGCGATCCGGGAGCCCGCCGCGGCGCCCGGCGGCCAGATCAATTTCCGCGGGATCAACGGCAACACGCTGCAGATCGACCATCTCGTCGATCCGGCGACTCTCGCTGCCGCCGCCGCGTCGGTCGACATC
>DASQJV010000541.1:0-2222 GCA_035630855.1 Allosphingosinicella sp.
CCCGTTCGTCATCCCGGACTTGATCCGGGATCCATGACCACCGCGGTTCGAGCTGACCCGCGAACCTGTTCATGGATGCCGGATCAAGTCCGGCATGACGAGGAAGCGAGGCCGCGCTAACTAACCGCCATGCGCCCCGACATCCTCAACCCGCTCTTCGCCGAAGTGGAGGTGCTGAAGGGCATCGGCCCGGCCCTCGCCAAGCCGCTGAAGCGACTCGGGCTGAACCGGGTCGTCGACATCCTCTTCCACCTTCCGGTCAGCTGGATCGAGCGCAAGAGAGTGGACGTGCTCGACATGGCCGACGCCGGCGGGATCGTGACGTTGGTGGTGACTCCGGTCGACTATCGCCAGGGCGGCCAGCGCAGCCCGTTCCGGGTCTACGCCACCGATCGCGAGGGCAATTATCTCTCGCTCACCTATTTCCACAATCCGGGGTGGGCGAAGAAACAGTTCCCGCTCGGGGTCCCCAAGGTCGTCTCGGGCCGGATGGAGATGTACGGGCAGGAGCTCCAGATGGTCCATCCGGACTTCGTGCTCGAGCCCGGCGAAGCGCTCGACCTGCCCGAGCGCGAGCCGGTCTACCCGCTGTCCGAGGGCCTGACCAACCGGCGCCTCGCCGATCTCGTCGGGCAGGCGCTGGCTCGTACCCCGACGCTGGGCGAATGGATCGAGCCGAGCCTTCTGGCCGCCCGCGGCTGGCCGGGCTGGCAGGATGCGCTCGGGGACGCTCATCACAGCCGCAACGCCGGGCCGGCGCGCGAGCGGCTCGCTTATGACGAGGTGTTCGCCAACCAGCTTGCTTTGATGCTGGTCAGGGCCTCGTCGAAGCGCCGCCGGGGAGTGCCTCTCAGGGGCGACGGACGGCTTCAGGGCGCCCTGAAGCTCCCCTATGAAGCGACCGGCGCCCAGCGCCGCGCCGTCGCCGAGATCGAGGGCGACCTCCAGCAGGAGACCCCGATGCTCCGGCTGCTCCAGGGCGACGTCGGCTCCGGCAAGACGCTGGTCGCGCTGATGGCGATGCTGGCCGCCGTCGAGGCCGGCGCCCAGGCCGCTTTGCTCGCACCGACCGAGATCCTGGCCAGGCAGCATTACGAGACTCTGACCCGCCAGCTCGCGGGCCTTCCGGTCAACGTCGCCATTCTCACCGGCCGCGAGAAGGGACGCATCCGCGAATCCTGCCTGATGGGCCTTGCCGACGGCTCGATCCACATCCTCGTCGGGACCCACGCCATCTTCCAGCAGGCAGTCGCCTACAGGCGCCTCGGCCTCGCCGTGGTCGACGAGCAGCACCGCTTCGGGGTCGCCCAGCGGATGATGCTGGCCTCCAAGGCCGAGCGGCCGCCCCATTTGCTGGTGATGACCGCGACCCCGATCCCGCGCACCCTCACCCTCACCCAATATGGCGAGATGGACGTCAGCCGGCTCGACGAGATGCCGCCCGGCCGCCAGCCGGTCGAGACCCGCGTGCTGAGCCTCGAGAAGCTCCCCGACGTCGTCGACGCCCTCGCCCGCCACATCGCCCGCGGCGGCCAGGCTTACTGGGTCTGTCCCCTGGTCGAGGAGAGCGAGGTCTCCGACCGGGCCGCCGCCGAGGAGCGCGCCCGAATCCTTCGCCTCCGCTTCGGCGACAAGGTTGGCCTCGTCCACGGCCGGATGAAGGGGCCGGAGAAGGACGAGGTGATGGCGGCCTTCCTGGCTGGCGCGATCTCGGTGCTGGTCGCCACCACCGTCATCGAGGTCGGGGTCGACGTCCCCAACGCCACCCTGATGATCGTCGAGGGCGCCGACCGCTTCGGCCTCGCCCAGCTCCACCAGCTGCGCGGCCGGGTCGGGCGAGGGGAGGGGCGCTCGATCTGCCTCCTGCTGCGCGGCAACGCGCTCACCGAGACGGGGCGGGCGCGGCTGGCGCTGATGCGCGAAACCAACGACGGCTTCCGGATCGCCGAGGAGGATTTGAGGCTCCGCGGCGCGGGCGAGATATTGGGAACGAAGCAGTCCGGCGAGGCGCAGTTCCGGCTTGCGAGCCCGGAGCAGATCCAGGCGCTCGCCCAGGCCGCGAGCGACGACGCGCGGCTGCTGGTCGATCGCGACGGCGGCCTGGAAGGGCCGAGGGGGCAGGCGGCGCGGGTCCTGCTCTACCTTATGGAGCGCGATGCGGCGGTGGGGTTGCTGCGGGGGGGATGAGCAACTCCTTCCCGAGCGAGCTCGGGGAGGAATTG
>DASQJV010000542.1:0-5680 GCA_035630855.1 Allosphingosinicella sp.
CGGCGACCCTCACCACCGACGACGAGCGTCTGATGGAGGAGCTTTACGACCTCGCCCGCCGGCTCGACGACCGCATGTGCTCGATAGAGCGGATCATGACCGCCGAGAATCCGAACTGGAGGCAGATCGCCTGCGATCCCGCCTCGACCGGGATCGAGGATCTCGGCCGCAGCCCCGCCCCGGCGAGGAGGATCGGCCAATGACCGCCCGCCACACCAAATTCTATCTCGATAAAGAGAATAAGAAGTGGAAGGGCGTCTGCGCCGGGATCGCCGATTATACCGGGATCGACGTCACCATCATCCGGATCGGCCTCGTCCTGCTGACCTTCGTCGGCGGCTTTCCCTGGACCTTCATCGCTTATTGGGTCGCCGCCTGGCTGGCGCCGGTCAAGCCGCGCGAGTTCGCCGTCGAGACTCCCGAGCAGACCAAGTTCTGGCAGGGGGTCAGGGCCTCGCCGGCGCGGACGGTGCGCGACGTACGCTCCCGCTTCCGCGAGATCGACCGCCGGCTCGCCGAGGTCGAGACCTATGTGACCAGCTCGAACAGCCGTCTCGCCCGCGAGATCGAGCAGCTGCGCTGAACTTCAAAGACAAGGGGAAATCGGACATGGACATGACTTTCAGCGAGCTCGCGCCCCTGGTCGGGATGCTCGGAGTGCTCGCGATCGGCGGCTGGATCCTCACCACCTGGCTGAGGATCAAGCACGGCTACCCGCTCGACGGCGCCTGGGGGCAGGCCATCTATCCCAAGTCGGGCGACGAAGCCCTCGAGCGGATCAAGCTGCTGAGCAGCGAGAACGCCCAGCTTCGCGCCGAGCTCGGCTCGATCAAGGACCGGCTCGCCACCGTCGAGCGGATCGTCACCGACGACAGCCACCGGCTGACTCAGGAGATCGAAGCCCTCCGGCTGCCGAAGAACTGAAACGGCTCGAACGCGAAGGGATGAGAGAGTGGTTGCGACCTGGATCTGGGTATTGATTCCGCTGGCGGCGATCTTCGCCGGGGTGGTCAAGCGCTGGCTGGATGTGAAGGAAAAGCAGATGGAGGCGATCAGCCGGGCCGCGGTCGAGCGCGCCGAGCGCTATGCCGCCCAGACCGAGCGGCTGGAGGAGCGGGTCCGGGTGCTCGAACGGATCGCGACCTCGAAGGGCCTCGGAGTCGCCGAGGAGATCGAGCAACTGCGCGACCAGCGGCCGGTCGGCTGAATCGGCCGGGGGCGAGGAGAGGATCGATGAACCAGTTCGAGATGATTGTGCTGATCGTTGCGATCGTCATGATCGCCAGCGTCGCCAAGGCGCGCATGGGGGGCGGCCGCCGGCGGCACGAGGTCGGAGAGTCGCCGGAGACCTCGGCCGAGAATCAGCGGCTCAAGCAGGAGGTCCGAGCCCTCCACGAGCGGATCGCCGTCCTGGAGAGGATCACGGTCGAGAAGGAGAACAGCCTCGAGCGCGAGATCGAGAAGCTTCGCGACCGCTGAGGAGAGGATGATGACCGACCCCGCAAGCCTCGCCGCCCTCTCCGCCTCCGGCCTGCTCGCCATCGGCCTCGCCAGCGCCGCTTTGCTCAAGGCCTGGCACGGCTGGCTCGAATTGAGGCGGGAGGAGCTGGGCAGGCGCGGCGGCGGCGGGCGGCGGGGAGCGCGGCCTGAAGTCGCGGAGCTGCGGGCGCGGGTAAGGCGGCTGGAGGCGATCGCGAACGGCGGGGAGTGAACCCAATTCCTCCCCGAGCTTGCTCGGGGAGGGGGACCGCGGCGCGAAGCGTCGTGGTGGAGGGGCAAAACGGACTCTGAATTTCCCCTCCACCGCGCTTCGCGCGGTCCCCCTCCCCCAGCAAGCTGGGGGAGGAATTTAGGTGGCGGCCTTTGCCTCTCCTCCCCGCTCTGATAGCGCCGGCCCATGCCCTCCCCCGCCCTCGCCGACATCTTCGCCGATTACGAGCTGCTCGAGGCCGACGACCGCTACCGGCTGCTGATCGACCTCGGCCGGGCGCTGGAGCCGATGCCGGACGCGCTCAAGACCGATTCGACGCTGGTCCGGGGCTGCTCGGCCTCGGTCTGGCTCTACCCGGTGGCGAGGCCCGACCGCCGGCTCCACTTTCTCGCCGACAGCAATGCGGCGATCACCAAGGGCATCGTCGCGCTCGTCCTGCTCGCCGTCCAGGACCGGACGCCGGAGGAAATACTCGCCACCGACGTCGAGTCGGCGCTGGCGCCGTTCGACCTCAGGAACCAGCTCAGCTCCAACCGCACCCAGGGCATCCCCAACATGATCGCCCTCGTCCGCGAGACCGCGGCCCGGCTCGCCGAATGAGCCGGCCCGGCACCGACGGCGGCTTCGACCCGGCGCTGTTCACCGAATATGCCCGAAGGGTCGGCCATGGCGGGGCGCTCGGAATCCTCTATGTCGGCCACGGCGCCGACTGGGTCGAGCTCGGCCTCGACTGGCAGGAGAAGCTGGTCGGGGTTCCGGAGACCGGCGTGCTCGCGTCGGGGCCGATCATCAGCCTGATGGACATGGCGGCGAGCATGGCGATCTGGGTCAGGCTCGGCCGCTTCCGGCCCCAGGCGACCCTCGACATGCGGGTCGACTATCTGCGTCCGGCAACGCCCGGAAAGCGGATCGTCGGCCGCGGCGAATGCTACGGAGTGACGAAGAGCGTCGGCTTCGTCCGCGGCCTGGCGCATGACGGCGACCCGGCTGACCCGGTCGCGCACGTGACGGGGACGTTCATGTTCACGGCGTAGCAATTCCTCCCCGAGCTTGCTCGGGGAGGGGGACCGCGGCGCGAAGCGCCGTGGTGGAGGGGCAAAACGGAATCAGAATTACCCCTCCACCATGCTTCGCCCAACGGCTGCTGCGCAGCCGGTTCCGGCTCTCGGCATGCCCCCGGCATGCCGACCCGCCTACACCCCCCTCCCCCGCAAATGCGGGGGAGGATTTAGTCATTCCACCCTGAAATCCGTGACGATCAGCCGCGCCGGGCCGGTGGCGAAGATGCCGTGGCCGAAGCCGTCGCCGCCGCCGAGGACGAAGCCGACCTGGTCGGAGTCCGCGAGGGCCGCTCGGAAGGCCGCCGGGCTGGTGGTCGCCTTGCTGGTCTCGATCGCGGTCCAGGCGCCGTCGAGCGGGGCGACCATGACATGATCGCCCGGGGTCAGCGGGGCCTGGGTGGCGAAGGTCGCATACCAGCGATAGGTCTCGAACCGCCCGCGGCCGCTCCAATTGTCGCCGGCGCGCTGGAAGTAGAGGGTGATCATCGCCCCCGACCGGCCGTCGCTCGCCGCCAGGATCTGCGCCCCACGGGCGGCCTCGATCCGGTAGCGCATGACGATCCGCCGCTTGCCGGCGAGCGGGCCGTGGCGGAAGGTGACGGCGTGGATGCTCCCCGGCGGTCGCGGCAGGTCGATCTGGAAGCCGCCGCCGCGGCGGGGCGCGGGATGGAGCGGCACGCCCTTCGAGTAATTGCGGCCTCGAACGAACGGTCCGATCGTCCAGGCCTGCGGGTTCGACGCCGCGGCGGCGGGCTGTGCGCTCGCTTCCGACTCGACCCCGCAGGCGGAGAGGAAGGCGAAGGCGGCGAGGAGGACGGGGCGAAGGGGCATGGGGAGCATGTTTAGAGCGGCCTTTATGTCCTTCCGCTGAATTCCTCCCGACGGAAATTGGTCCCAGGCACCGATCTTCGCCGGGCACTTTTACGCCTCAGCTTACGACCTGCTTGATCAGGTCGTGCGAAACCGAGCGCTCCCCGACCGAGTCGCCGCCTTCCTGCTTCTCCATCATGCAGTAGGTGATCTTGTCGTAAGCGAGAGAGACGGTCTCCTCGGGCAGGTCGCCCACCCCGAGGGCAACGCTGAAATTGCTTATGCGGACGTTCTCCAGCTTGACCTGGAAATAGAGGACCGGAGCCTCCAGGCCCGTGCGGTAGCAGCTCAGAACGGCCTTGCCGATCTGCTGGCCGTTCCAGCAGAATCTCATCAAGACGTCGCTCGCTGAGTCGATATATTTCGTGAAGACCAAATCGGAATGGGTCGCCTGCCCGGCGTTTCGGCCGCGGCTCACCTCGGTCGGCTGATTGAAGCTCTGGCCCCACGTCATCACTTCGATCTCGCCGGAATGGCCGGGATCGGCGGACCCTCCGGCGATCGCCGGGTCTTCGAACTTCAGATAAGCATTGGCGGTCATTGCCTCATCTCCCCCCTAAAGGTCCGGCTGCGCTTCGCTCTCCGCCAGCGGCAGGCCATGGCGAGCATCCGGACCCGATCGCCGTTCCTCCCTGGCCGGAAACCCCGGTGCAAGGGCGATCCTACGACTCCCGGCGGGGATTCCGCCAGCCCTTGAACCCGCCGGCCGGCAAAAGCCGGGCCCGGCGGGCATCAAGCTCCCCGTTTTTCCTCCGACTTCCTCAGCACCTCATAGGCCGCCTGGACCGCCTGGAAGCGCTTCGCCGCCTCCTTGTCGCCGG
This sequence comes from Allosphingosinicella sp., assembly GCA_035630855.1. Lineage (GTDB taxonomy): Bacteria > Pseudomonadota > Alphaproteobacteria > Sphingomonadales > Sphingomonadaceae > Allosphingosinicella. The sequence goes on from DASQJV010000542.1 coordinate 4,464, forward strand.
GGGCGGCGTCGGGATGGTTGGCCTTGGCGAGCCGGCGGTAGGCGGCCTTGACCTCGTCGAACGGGGCGTCGGCCTCGACCCCGAGAGTCTCGAGGGCGCGCATCTCGTCGCGGCTGCGGCTGCCGTCGCCGGGGCCGCCCCAGCCGTAATGATTCGCCTGCCGGAAGCCCTCGGCGCCTCGGCGCTCCTCCGCCTCGCGGGCGGCGGCGTCCTCGGCGGTCAGGCCTTCGAAATAATTCCAGTTGCGGTTGTACTCGGCGGCATGGGCCTCGCAGAACAGCCAGCGCTCGGGGCTGTGCGGCGATTTGGGAGCGGGACGGTCGCCGGGCTCGGTGCAGCCTTCGCGGTCGCACAGACGGACCCGCGCCGCCTCGCGCTCGGCGCCGTAAGCGCGCCAGCGCGGAAATCCCCAGTCGTTGGAGCGAGTCTGTCGAGCCATTGTCGCCCTGTAGAGCCTGTCCGGCGGAGATGAAAACCGTTTCCCGCCCCTTCGACGCCGCCCGCGGCGGCGCTCAGGATAAACTTCGGCAAAGCCGAAGGCTGGGATCCAGCCCGGCCGCCGGGCCGCTGGACCCCGGCCTTCGCCGGGGAACGAAAAAGTGTCAGAGGATCTGTAAGCCGGGTTCTGTCCTCCACCTGGGCCAAAGGCTTCGGCGGATGGGCGGCCATTCGTCTGGGAGACGGATCGCTCCGCCCCTCAAGCAACCAACCCGGACGGCATTGGGCGGAACGAGCCCATGGGTTGCCCCTCGCCATCCCTATTCGGTCTTGCTCCCGGTGGGGTTTGCCGTGCCGGCACCCGTTGCCGGGACCGCGGTGGGCTCTTACCCCACCCTTTCACTGTCGCTGCTCCGAAGAGTGAGCGACCTGCTTTCTGTTGCACTGTCCCTGAGGTCGGCGTCGCCGCTTTCCCCGCCGGGCGTTACCCGGCACCGTCGTTCCGTGGAGCCCGGACTTTCCTCGACGCGCTTGCGCGCGCCGCGGCCGCCCGACCCTCTGACCGTTCCTATGTAGAGGGAGCCGAGCGGCGATCCAAGAGCAGCCCGAGAAGGATCGCTCTGGTTTCGCCGTCGATCACGCCGTCGAGCAGCTCGGGCCGGAACCGCCGCTGGAAGGCGATCACTGCCTCCTTCTTCTTGCGGACGTCGTAGCCGTAGCGCTCGAGCGCGAGAAGGAAGCCGCTGTCGGTCCACAGCGGATCGATCAGCTTCCCGGTC
>DASQJV010000543.1:0-5530 GCA_035630855.1 Allosphingosinicella sp.
TTATGTCGAGAAGCTGAGGGCCTGCCACGTCCTCGTCGACCCGGCCGAGCGCCGCCGCCTCGTCGCCGAGGGCGCCCGCGCCGCCGCCGCGGCCGCCGGCCTGGTCCTGGTCGAGGACGACGGCCTTGTCGCCGAGAATGCGGGCCTCACCGAATGGCCCGTGCCCCTGCTCGGCCGCTTCGACCCCGCCTTCCTCCAGGTCCCGCGCGAAGTGATCCAGCTCACCATGCGCACCAACCAGAAATATTTCGCCTGCACCGACGGCGCCGGGGACCTCGCCCCCGCCTTCGTCTGCACCGCCAACATCGATGCGACCGACGGCGGCGCCTCGATCGTCGCCGGGAACGAACGGGTGCTCTCGGCGCGCCTCTCCGATGCCAAATTCTTCTGGGAGCAGGATCTGAAGGTCCCGCTCGAGGCGCAGGCCGAAAAGCTCGGCGACATCGTCTTCCACGAGAAGCTCGGCACCGTCGCCGACAAGGTCGAGCGCGTCACCAAGCTGGCGCGTTGGCTGGTCGAGCAAGGCATCGTCAATCCCTCTCCCTCAAGGGGAGAGGGACGGGTTCGCGAAGCGAACCAGGGTGAGGGCCCGAAGTACGTGCAGGGAACGGACAGCCCCTCACCCTCGGCCGCTGACGCGGCCTTTCCCTCTCCCCTGAAGGGAGAGGGCTTGGCGGACCTCGCCGAACGCGCCGCCCGCCTCTGCAAGGCCGACCTCGTCACCCAGATGGTCGGCGAGTTCCCCGAGCTCCAGGGCCAGATCGGCGGCCACCTCGCCAGGGCCCAGGGCGAGGACCCCCAGGTGGCCGACGCCATCCGCGACCATTACAAGCCGGCCGGGCAGGGCGACGAGGTCCCGACCGCGCCGGTGACGGTGGCGGTGAGCCTGGCGGACAAGCTGGATTCGATCTGCGCCTTTTTCAGCGCCGACCTCAGGCCGACGGGCTCGAAGGATCCCTTCGCCCTCCGCCGCTCGGCGCTCAGCTCGATCGAGCTGATCGTCCGGTCGGGGTTGAGACTGCCGCTGACCCTGGCGGTCCGGGGCAGCCTCGCCAATCTCGCCGGCCGGGCAGGCGATTCCGAGGTCCATCGGCTGGACCGGAACGCCGTCGAGATCCTCGATTTCTTCGCCGATCGCCTCAAGGTCCAGCAGCGCGAGGCCGGGGTCCGGCACGACCTGATCGACGCCGTCTTCGCATTGGGCGGCGAGGACGATCTCGTCCGCCTGCTCGCCCGGGTGAAGGCGCTCCAGGCCTTCGTCGAGACTCCGGAAGGCGCCGACCTCCTCGCCGGCTACAAGCGCGCCGCCAACATCCTCAGGAAGGAGGGGTGGGGCGGGACCGGCACGGATCGTCATCCCGGACTTGATCCGGGATCCATGAACACGGACGGCTCCAATCCTGCCCCGTCCGAGTCCATGGATTCCGGCCTTCGCCGGAATGACGGCCCGCTTCCCTACACGCCCGAAAAGGAGGAGGCCGTCCTCATCGCCGCCCTCGATTCGGCTGGGCCCCGGGCCGCAGCCGCGGTCGAGGCGGAGGATTTCGAAGGGGCGATGGCGGCCTTGGCCAGCCTTCGCGCGCCCGTGGACGCATTTTTCGACAAGGTGACCGTCAATGATCCCGACCCCGCCAGGCGCGAAGCCCGTCTCGCCCTCCTCGCCCGGATGCGCGACTCGGTCCACCGGGTCGCCGATTTCTCGCGAATCGAGGGCTGAGCCGGGCCGTCATCCCGGACTTGATCCGGGATCCATGAACACCGCCGGTCCCGAATTTGCCCGATCCGTGTCCATGGATCCCGGCCTTCGCCGGGATGACGGAGCGGCCCGATGACCCGCTACGTCTACCGCTTCGGCGGCGGCGCCTCGGACGGCGAGGCGGGCAATAAGAACCTCCTCGGCGGCAAGGGCGCCAATCTCGCCGAGATGGCCTCGATCGGCCTCCCGGTCCCCCCCGGCTTCACCATCTCGACCGAAATGTGCGCCCGTTATTATGCCGAGGGCGAAAGCTTCCCCGACTCCCTCCGCGCCGAGGTCGCCGAAGGCCTCGCCCATATCGAGCGGCTGACCGGCAAGAGCTTCGGCGATCCCGCCGATCCTTTGCTCGTCTCGGTCCGCTCCGGGGCGCGGGTGTCGATGCCGGGGATGATGGACACCGTCCTCAACCTCGGCCTCAACGATAACACCGTCGAGGGCCTCGCCGCCGTCTCCGGCGACCCGCGCTTCGCTTGGGACAGCTACCGCCGCTTCATCCAGATGTATTCCGACGTCGTCCTCGGCCTCGATCACGCCGCCTTCGAGGAGGCTCTGGAGATCGCCAAGGAGGACAAGGGCGTCCATCTCGACACCGAGCTCGAGGCCGGCGACTGGCGCCGCCTCGCCGCCCGCTACAAGGCGCTGGTCGAGGAGCAGCTCGGACGGCCCTTCCCCGACGACGTCCACGAGCAGCTGTGGGGCGCGGTCGGCGCCGTCTTCGGCTCCTGGCAGTCGGACCGGGCGAAGACCTACCGCCGATTGAACTCGATCCCCGGCGACTGGGGCACCGCGGTCAACGTCCAGGCGATGGTGTTCGGCAACATGGGCGAGACCTCCGCGACCGGAGTCGCCTTCACCCGCAACCCCTCGACCGGCGAGCGCGCCTGGTATGGCGAATATCTGATCAACGCCCAGGGCGAGGACGTCGTCGCCGGGATCCGCACCCCGCAATATCTCACCCGGGCCGCCCGCGAGGCCGCCGGCGCCAAGGCCGCGTCGATGGAGGAATCGATGCCGGCGGTGTTCGCCGAGCTCGCCCGGGTCTTCGACCTGCTCGAGCGCCATTATCGCGACATGCAGGACATCGAGTTCACCGTCGAGCGCGGCAAATTGTTCATGCTCCAGACCCGCTCGGGCAAGCGCACCGCCAAGGCGGCGCTTCGGATCGCCGTCGACATGGCCGGGGAGGGGCTGATCGGCGAGGAGGAGGCGATCCTGCGCATCGACCCTCAGGCGCTCGACCAGCTCCTCCACCCGACCCTCGACCCCAAGGCCGAGCGCCGGGTCATCGCCAGGGGCCTTCCCGCCTCGCCGGGGGCGGCTTCGGGCGCGGCGGTGTTCGACGCCGACAGCGCCGAGAAGCGCGCCGGCCTCGGCGAGAAGGTGATCCTGGTCCGGGTCGAGACCAGCCCCGAGGACATTCACGGCATGCACGCCGCTTTGGGCATCCTCACCGCCCGCGGCGGGATGACCAGCCACGCGGCCGTCGTCGCCCGCGGCATGGGCCGGCCCTGCGTCAGCGGCGCCGGCTCGATCTCGATCGACTATAAGGCGCGCCGGATGCGGGTCGGAGCGGTCGAGGTCGGCGAGGGCGAGACGATCACCATCGACGGCAGCTCGGGCGAGGTCATGATCGGCGCCGTCGCCACCGTCCAGCCCGAGCTGGTCGGCGATTTCGGCACCCTGATGGCCTGGGCCGACAAGGTCCGCCGACTCAGGGTCCGGACCAATGCCGAGACCCCGCTCGACTGCCGGACCGCCCGCGAGTTCGGCGCCGAGGGCATCGGCCTGTGCCGGACCGAGCATATGTTCTTCGACGCCGAGCGGATCGCCAACGTCCGCCAGATGATCCTCGCTCAGGACGAAGCCGGCCGCCGGGCCGCCCTCGCCAAGCTGCTCCCGGCCCAGCGCGCCGATTTCGAGGAGATCTTCCGGATCATGGCGCCGCTTCCGGTCACCATCCGGCTGCTCGATCCGCCGCTCCACGAGTTCCTGCCCCATTCGGAGGCCGAGTTCGCCGAGGTCGCCGCCGGCGCCGGGGTCGGGGTGGAGTCGGTCAAGCGCCGGGTCGCCGAGCTCCACGAGTTCAACCCGATGCTCGGCCACCGCGGCTGCCGGCTCGGGATCACCTATCCCGAGATTTACGAGATGCAGGCCCGAGCCATCTTCGAGGCCGCCGTCGCGGTGGCGAGGGAAGGGGGCCAAAATGGCTCAAGCGCGCCGCCGGTCCCCGAGGTGATGGTGCCGCTGGTCGCGACCCGGGCCGAGCTCAGCATCATCAAGGAGCTGATCGACCGAACCGCCGAGGCCGTCTTCGCGGAGCTGGGCGAGCGCGTCGACTATCTGGTCGGGACGATGATCGAGCTCCCCCGAGCCGCGCTTCGCGCCGGCGACATCGCCGCCGAGGCGGAATTCTTCAGCTTCGGGACCAACGACCTCACCCAGACCACCCTCGGAGTCAGCCGCGACGACGCCGGCCGCTTCCTCACTCATTATGTCGAGAAGGGCATCTTCGAGCGCGACCCCTTCGTCTCGATCGACGAGGACGGAGTCGGCGAGCTGATCGCCCTCGCCGCCGAGCGGGGCAAAGCGGCGAGGCCGGGCCTCAAGCTCGGCATCTGCGGCGAGCACGGCGGCGACCCGCCGAGCATCGCCTTCTGCGAGAAAGTGGGCCTCGATTACGTCAGCGCGTCCCCCTACCGCGTTCCGATCGCCAGGCTCGCAGCTGCGCAGGCGGCGCTGAGGCAGAAGCCGGGGTAGCCCCTCCCGCTAAGCGGGAACCCTTCCTTTCTACGTTGTGCCTTCGCGCCTTCGTGCCTTCTCTTGAACCAGGGTGTCGAGACCTTCGATGCAGACGAAAGTCGCTGGTCCGAGTGCAAGGCCAAAGCGCGTATGCCGATTCGACAAGCCTGTCCTCAGGCGAAGTGCCTGACGATTTTTGAGAGAAGGCACGAAGGCACAACGTAGAAGGATTTGAGCCGCTTCGCGGCGGCCCTGCGCCTATTTGCTCGCGAACTGCCCCGGCTCGGCGCCGAAATGCTCCCTAGCATAGGCCCGGGCGGCGTTGGCGGTGGCGAAGGGCTCGTCGTGGAGGGTGGTGGTGACGATCGGATAGCCCTGGCCGTTATAGCGGGTCTCGCGAAGCGTCAGCCGGACCTGGCCTTCCTCGTCCTTGGCGATCAGGAAGGGCTTGATCGGGGTTCGGTTGCTGTCGGGGGTGCCGGCCATGTCTATTCTCCTGTCCCTCTGTCCGGGACGATAACGTCGGATGAAGCTCTATCGTTTCGCGCCGGGCCGGCGGCCGCCGCCGGCGCCCGGGCCCTGGCCGGGGGTGCGCTCGCGGAAGATCAGCCGGCCCTTGGTCAGATCGTAGGGCGTCATCTCGACATGGACGCGGTCGCCGACCACCGAGCGGATCCGGAAGCGCCGCATCTTGCCCGCCGTGTAGACGATCACCCTATGCTGGTTGTCGAGCATCACCCCGAAACGGCCGTCCGGATAAATCTCGTCGATCTCGCCCTCGACGGTAAGCGTCGCTTCCTTCGCCAAAACTGATTCTCCCTCGGCGCCAGCGGCCGGAATTGCGGATTCCGCGCGAGCGAAGAGGCCGCGGGCACGGGCGAGAAGCATGAAAGGAAGGCGGGTCGCCGAAGCGCGCCGAAATCCGTCGCAGCGACGTCAGCTTCTCCTATGTAGGGGAGGGGAGCGGTTTTGGCAACTTCGGCCCGAGACGGCTCGAAGCGCCGGGGCCGCGCCCCGACGTCGACCCTGATTTCA
>DASQJV010000544.1:0-4145 GCA_035630855.1 Allosphingosinicella sp.
ACGAGGCCCTGTTCAGCGACAAGGGCTTCGCCGGCGGCCTGACCACGCTCGACCTCGCCAAGGGGCTGATCGACGAGGGCTTCCACCCGATGACCATGTACTTCCCGCTGGTCGTCCACGGCGCCATGCTGGTCGAGCCGACCGAGACCGAGAGCAAGGCGGCGCTCGACCAGTTCATCGGCGCGATGCGCTCGATCGCGAAGCGGGCCAAAGACGGCGACCAGAGTCTGAAGTCGGCCCCCGTCCACGCCCCCCGCCGCCGCCTCGACGAGACCGCGGCGGCGAGGAAGCCGGTGCTGGTCTGGAAGGAGCCGGAGCGCGCCGAGGCGGCGGAGTAGCTTGCGCCCGTTTCGGGGCCGTTCTAACCCGAGGCCATGACCGCAGGCCGGATCGACAATTTCACCGACGCGGCTTTCGCCTTCGCGGTCAGCCTGCTCGTCATCGGCGGAGCGGGGGCTCCGGCCGATTTCGGCGCCCTGACCCGGGCGCTCGGCGACATACCGGCCTTCGCCTTCGGCTTCGCCGTCGTGGTGATGTTCTGGTTCGCCCATGTCCGCTGGCGGCGGCTTCGCGGCGAGGGCGACTGGCGCTCGCTCTGCCTGACGCTTCTGCTCGTCTTCCTCGTCCTGATCTACATCCAGCCGCTTCGGGCGATGGCGGCGGCGACGGCGATCTTCTTCACCGGGCAGGGCGGCGGCTTCCGAGGGAATGTCGCGAGCCTCTTCGCCGTCTACGGGACCGGCTTCGTCCTGATGTCGCTGACGATCGCTGCGCTGTTCGCCGACGCCCGCCGCAACCCGGAGCTGGACCGGGCGAGCCGGGCCGAGGCGAAAGGCGAAATGGCGATCTGGCTGATCCTGGCGGCGACCGGCGCGGTGTCGATCCTGCTTTCCTTCACCCGCTTCGGCCCGTTCGCCGCCTTCGCTTACTCGACTCTTCCGGTCACCATCGGCCTGTTTTCGAGGCGGTACGACTGGACGGGAGGGCAGGGGGAGGGGGCATAGCCTTCGTCCACCCTCTCCCGTAAGGACGGGAGAGGGTGAAAGCAGCCAACGCCCCAGCCAGCCTACAGAGTTCGAGGCCTCGTCTCGTCAGCCTCGCCCGGCGCCGCCGGATCGGCCGGAGACTCCACCTGCGGCTCCTCCCAGCTTTCGTAGGCCGCCGGCTCATAGTCCTGCGCGGGCTCGCCGCCGCCGAGCTTGCGGCGGAACCAGGCGCCGAGGCCGGCGACGAGGGCGATGATCAGGACGATGAACTTCTTGCCGAAGGCGAGGATGATCCCGATCAGGCCGACCTTCTTGGCGACCGCGACTCCGGCGCCGGCGGCGACCAGGCCGGCGAGGCCGTAATCGGCGGTCTTGTCGCCTTCCCGGAAGTCGGCATAGCGGCTGCCCGGCTGGAACTCGGCCGCGCCGGCGAACTTGGCCGCCGCCTCCCTCGTCTCCGCGAGCTTCGACATGCCGGTGATCATGTTGAGGCTGAGGACGCCGTTGCGGCCGAGCATGCGGACGTCGTAGCTCAATGTGTTGTCGGTCTGGCCCTCGAACTGGACGTTCTTCGCCCAGACCAAAGAGTGGCTGCGCGGATCGTAGGTCGGCGCCTGAGCCCAGCCGATGAGATGCTGGGCCGGATAGCCCTGGCGGGTCCGCTCCTCGTTGACCGCCTCGGTGCCCTCCTTCATCTCCTTGATCAGGCTGTCATAGTCGGTCGACGCCGCGTCCTTGTCGGTGACGTAGCCGGTGGACTCGTAGCTGATGACCGCGCCCCAGACGTCGTCGAGGAAGGTCTTGCCGGCGGGGAAGACCAGGCCGAGCACGCCTTCCGCCGTCTGCGGCGGATTGCCCCAGCCCTCGACCAGCACCCGCTTCGCCTCGCCGGCGGGGAGATAATAATAATCCTTGCCGAGATGGAGGACCGCCGAGGCCTCCGGGATGGCGACGTCGCCGCTGACCGGATGAAGCGATTCGAGGATCGCGGTCAGCTCCCGCTCCCGGGCCTTCTGGTCGGCGCCGGCCGGCTGGGCCGCCGTCGGCACGGCGATGCAGAGGCCGGCGAGCGCCAGCAACAGCTTCAACAATTGATTCATCCCCCGATTCCCCCTTTTCGTCCCGGTTGCGAAAATGCACGGTCGAACCGCGCCAGGCAAAGGAAATTAGTGAAGCGACACGCTCCCGCCGCGACCCGCAACCGCGACCCGATCGCGGCGGTGCTTCGCGAGGTTCTGCCGGCGAGCGGCACGGTTCTCGAGGTGGCGAGCGGGACCGGCGAGCATGCCGCCTGTTTCGCAGCGCTCTTCCCGGGGCTGGCCTGGCGGCCGAGCGACCCGGATCCCGAAGCGCTCGACTCGATCCGGGCCTGGCGGGAGGAAGCGGGGCCCGGCAATCTGCTCGAACCGGTTCGGCTCGACGCCTCGGCCGGGTCCTGGCCGGTCGCCTCGGCCGAGGCGATGCTGTGCGTCAACATGGTCCATATCAGCCCGTGGCAAGCGACCGAGGGGCTGATGCGCGGGGCGGGGCGGCTGCTTCCGCCGGGCGGGCCGCTGGTGCTCTACGGACCCTATCGTCGCGCCGGAGTGCCGACGGCGCCGAGCAACGAGGCCTTCGACGAGTCGCTGAACAGCCGCGACCCGCGCTGGGGCCTTCGCGATCTGGAAGCGGTCGAAGCCGAAGCGGAGAGGAACGGCCTCCGGCTGGAGCGGGTGGTCGAGATGCCGGCGAACAATCTGACGGTGGTGTTCCGGCGCGAGTGAGGCGCCCGGTCGTCAGATCGCCTCTCCTCCGTTCGGGCTGAGCTTGTCGAAGTCCTCTCCTTTGTCGTTCCGGAACAAGAAGGAAGGCCCTTCGACAGGCTCAGGGCGAACGGATTCTGACGGGTCTCCCCGCGATCCCGGCTTGCGCCGGGATGACGGCTACCACCCGTTGAACCCCGTCCGGTCGGTCCGGCGGAATCAGGGCCGGGCGGGAGGCGCGGTTCCGAACAGCCGGACGAGCAGAAGGGTCCAGGCGGCGCCGAACGCCCAGCCGCCGGCGACGTCGCTGGGCCAGTGCACCTGAAGGACGAGCCGGCAAAGCCCGGTGACGAAGGCGATGGTCAAGGCCAAAGCGACGGCCGGGAGGCGGAGCCGCGGGCTCGTCGCCAGCAGGGCGATGGCGAGCCAGCCCGCCATGGCATTGGCCGAATGGCCGCTCGGGAAGGCGAGATTGTGGACGGCGACCTGATGGCCGAGCGGATCGGGGCGGGCGCGGTCGAACAGATTCTTCATCGCTTCGATGAGCAGGCGTTCCGAGACGACGATGACGAGAAGCAGGATGGCCCGGCGCCGGTGTCCGCGCCAGAGCAGCCAGGCCGCCCCGAGCAGGGCCGCCGCGAGGACGGTGGCGACGTCGCCCAGATGGGTGAGCAGGCGCGCCGCCGGCACCAGCGCCGGGTTCGCGAAGGCGGCCAGCACGTCCGGGTCGATTCGCGTCTGGGGCCCGCCGAGCCAAAGCGCGGCGAGGACGATCGCCGCCAGGAGGGCTATCGCGAGCGGAAAAGTGAGCCTCGCCATCGCCGCTTCCTGCGCGCCGGACGCGGGCTCTGTCCAGCCCGTGCAGCGCTCGCGGCAAGACGATTCGGAGTCGTAATTGATTCATGATAGTCCATGCGAATCGCGGGGGAGCGGTCCATGGAATCGAACGAGAGATATTATGCTCGGCGGGCAGTCGAGGAGTTGCGCGCGCTCGAGCGCGCGGTGACTCCGGAGGCAAGGGCGCGGCGCTTGGCGCTGGCGGAAGCCTTCCAGCTCAAGGCCCGGCAATGCCGCCTGGAGACGCTGGGCGGTCGGGAAGCGATGGTGAGCCCTGCCGGGCTCGAATCGGCGACCTGCTGATCAAAAATCGTCGCTCTCCCGACTGAGGCGATCGCCTCAGTCGGATCAGCTGAGGAGCTCAGCGCGTGGCGGACTGCTGTCCCGCCGCCTCGCTTCCGCCGGGCCAGGCCGAAAGCGTCTCGACCGGCTCCGCGCCGAGGGCGTCGTAGATGGCGCGGGCGGCGGTGGCGATCACCGCCGGCCGGTTCGAACCGCCCCGGGCGAAGAACGCGACCGCGATCCGGCGTCCCTTCGGAGTGGTGAGGAAACCGACGTCGCCGGTATAGCCCGAGAGCGT
>DASQJV010000545.1:0-5793 GCA_035630855.1 Allosphingosinicella sp.
ATTTAAATTAGGCTGCTCGTGACGGACATGGTATGGTCCGGCATCATCGGCCCCTGCCGTGGCGCGCCGGTGGCTGAGAGACTCGACATGCTCCCGCCCGATGGAGCAAATCCATGCAGCAATTCGATAATCTGGCCGACGCCCAGATTCTGGCGATGGCGATCGTCGACACCTTCCCCGAACCCTTCCTCGTGCTCGACGACACGCTTCGGGTGCTCGCCGCAAGCCGCTGCTTCTATGAGGTTTTCAACGAAGACCCGGAGACGGTGCATGGCCGCTCCCTGTTCGAGCTCGGCCAGGGCCAGTGGGACGTCCCGGCGCTTCGGCGGGGCCTCGAGACCGTGCTTCGAGACCATAAGCCGATGGACGGGCTCGAGCTCGAGCAGGACTATCCGGAGCTTGGCCGGCGAACGATGCTGATCGGGGCCCGGCCGGTGCGTTACCAGGACAGCTCCAGCAGGACGCTCCTGCTCGCCTTCAAGGACATCACCGACCGCCGGGCCGTCGAATCCGAGAAGCAGGCCTTGCTCGAGCACACGGCGGAGCTGCTCGCGCAGCACCAGACCCTGCTCCGCGAAATGGAGCATCGAATCGCCAACAGCCTCCAGATCATCGCCAGCATCCTCATGCTGAAGGCGAGCGCGGTGGCGTCGGAGGAGACTCGCGACGAGCTTCGCGACGCGCACCAGCGGGTGATGTCGGTCGCGGCCGTCCAGAGGCATCTCCATGCCACCGACGGCATCGACCATATCGACATCGGCGCCTACCTGGCCAAGCTGTGCGCCGGCCTTGCGGGCTCGATGATCGGGCCCCATCAGGGGATCGAGATCGAAGTGGTCGCGGACGAGGGGACGCTCCAGACCAGCCATGCGGTGAGCCTGGGCCTGATCGTCACCGAGCTGATCATCAACGCGATCAAATATGCTTTCCCGACCGCTCGCGCCGGAGCCCGGATCCTGGTCACGTTCGAGGTCGACCAGGCGGACTGGAAGCTCAGCGTCGCCGACAACGGCTGCGGGCGCGCCGTCGTCCCGGAAAGAAGCGCCACGGGGCTTGGGACGGCGATCATCGGAGCGCTGGCGAAGCAGCTGAAGGCGCGGATCGAGGAGGTGTCGAGCCCGGACGGGCTCCGGGTCGAGATCACCCGGGCGACCTTTTCCCCCCGGCTGCCGGTGGCGGCATGAGCGGTCCCGGAACCGTTTCCGAGGCTCCGGCGGATTCGCCGCAGATCCTCCCGGGCGCGCCGCCGAAGCTGTTGGCCGCCGCCTCCTGGGAGGCGACCCTGGCGTGCGGCCTCCTCAAGATACTGATCGCCGCCGCGGCCGTCGCGCTGCCGCTGATCGAAAGGCGGCCGCTGGCGGAATCGGTCGGCTGGATGCTGCTCGCCGGTGGAGTCGCCGAGTTCGCGCTCGGCTGGGGCGCCCACCGGACCCTGCTCGGCAAGCTGACGCTCGGATCGGGATTCCTGACGATCGCCGCCGGGATCCTCTTCATCCTCAGCGGCTGGAAGGGCCTGTTCCCGCTGACCACGATCACGATGATCTGGCTCATGCTGCGGGGGATGATCTCGCTCGACGTGGGCATCCAGGCCCGGGCGGGCTACGGCCGGAGCTGGTTCTGGCTGGTGCTTCGCGGGGTCACCGACCTCGGCCTCGGCCTGACCCTGCTCGTCGGCCTGCCGATGGCGACCCTCGCGATCCTGATGTTCAACGAGACAAGGGAAGTGGTGGCGAGCTTCGCCGCCCTTCTCGCGATCAGCTTCGCCGTCGCAGGCGTCGGCCTGGTCGCGATGGCGGTCTCCCAGCGGCGCCGGGAGGAGGAGTCCGGGGGCGCCCGGAGGTGAGCAGGCCACGCAATGACGGCGTATGCAGGCGCCAGGCGGAAGGTGGATGCCGGATCAAGTCCGGCATGACGAGGTGGTGCGGCTGATCGCGGGTCAACCGTCATCCCGGACTTGATCCGGGATCCACCTTTCTCAAAGCGCGGTTGCCGGAAGGAAGAAGGTGGATGCCGGATCAAGTCCGGCATGACGGGGTCGGGTGACCGCTACCGGCCGGCCGCCTCGCTCTTCTCGAAGACCGCCAGCTGGGCGGCGAAAGCGCGCTTGTAGGCCGGGCGGGCCTTGCCGCGGGCGATGTAGTCGGCGAGGTTGGGAAACTCGTCGAGGAGGCCGGTGTCCTCCGCCCGGCGGAGGACGGTGACCATCAGGAGGTCGGCGGCGCTGAAATCGCCGTCGAGCCAGTCGGACCCGCCGAGCCGGGCCGAGAGCTGGCCGAGCCGGCTGCGGATGCGCTCGTCGATCATCGCCAGCCGCTCCTCGTGCCAGGGCCTGTCGCCCTCCAGATATTCGGCGACCTCGCGGTCGACGATCGGCGGCTCGACCGTGTTGAGGGCGGCGAACATCCACGCGATCGCCCGGGCTCGGGCGTCGGGATCGGCCGGCAGCAGGCCCGGATGGCGCTCGGCGATATGGAGGATGATCGCGCCCGATTCGAACAGCGTGAGGCCGTCTTCCTCATAGGTCGGGATCTGGCCGAAAGGCTGGAGCCTGAGATGCTCCGGCTGCTTCATCGCCTCGAACGAGACCAGTCGGACCTCGTAGGGCTGGCCGACCTCCTCGAACGCCCAGCGGACCCGCATGTCGCGCGCCATCCCCTGGCCGCGGTCGGGCGAGCTTTCGAAGGCGGTGATGGTGACGGTCATCGAGCTCTCCTTTGCTCCTCCCCGAGCAAAGCTCGGGGAGGAATTCAAGTATCGCCGCCGCCGGCCGAATGTCGATTCAGCGTCCGGCCTGGCCGTTGCGCAGATATTCGTCCTCGGTCGCTGGTCCGGACGGGTCGGGACCGGACGAGTTGGAGTCCGGCGCCGGCGGGAGATAGCCGTCCGGATGGGAGACGGCGTCCGGGGGCGGAACCGCCCCGGCGCCGGCATTGGCCGGGTCGGCCGGCGGAGTTTCGGAAGGGCTCGCGGCCGCCGCCGAGTTCGGCCCGGCGGCCGCGGCGGCATTGTCCGTCGGCTCCGCTTCGCGGCCGCCGCAGGACGCCAGGAGGAGGAGCGAGAGGGCGCCGGTGAAGGCGGAGTCGCGCTTGGCCATGACATTCTCCCTGCGGCACCGCTCCCTTCGGGATCAGAGCCCGTTGGCGAGGTTGGTGTCGGCGTCGTTGGTGACGGCGTCCTTCGCCATCAGGTTCGCGGTGTCGGAATCCACCGCGCCGTTGGCGTCGACTCCGGCCGCCGAGTTCAGCGCAGCGTTCGAGTCGAGCAGCAAATTGTCGTCCACGATCAGATTGTCGGCGGCGAGGTTGGCCTCCTCCGCCGACCGGTCGCCGCCGCAGGCGGAAAGGGCGAGGGCCAGGCCGGCCAGGGCGATGATGCGCATTGGGTTTCCTCCGTGTTTTTTGGCGGCGGGACCAACGCAGGATCGCCCGCTTGGCTCCGCCGGCCGGCTTTCAGCTCCAGGTCGCGAGCGGCGGAAGGCTCATCAGGATCGCGTCGACATTGCCGCCGGTCCTGAGGCCGAACAAGGTGCCGCGGTCGTAGATCAGGTTGAACTCGGCGTAGCGGCCGCGCCATTCGAGCTGCTTCGCCTTGTCGGCCTCGTCATACGGGGTCGCCATTCGGCGGCGGACGAGCTTCGGGAAGACGTCGAGCAAGGCCTCGCCGACGTCGCGGGTGAAGGCGAAGCTGGCCTCGAACGGGCCCTCGAGATGGTCGTAGAAGATTCCGCCGACGCCGCGACGGACTCCGCGGTGGGGGATGTAGAAATAATCCTCCGCCCATTTCGAGAAGCGCGAGTAGAAGGTCTGGTCGTGGGCGGAGCAGGCGGCTCGGAGGCGGGCGTGGAAGTCGGCCGTGTCCTCCTCGTAGGGGATGGGCGGGTTGAGATCGGCGCCGCCGCCGAACCAGCGCCGGGTGGTGACGAGGAAGCGGGTGTTCATGTGGACGGCGGGGACGTGCGGATTGGCCATGTGGGCGACGAGGCTGATCCCGGTCGCGAAGAATCGCGGATCCGCGGCGGCGCCGTGGATGGTGGCGGCGAAATCCTCGCTGAAGCGGCCGGCGACGGTCGAGACGTTGACCCCGACCTTCTCGAACACCGCGCCCTTCATCAGCCCGCGCACGCCGCCGCCGCCCGGCGAGCCGTCGGGGTCGGTGCGGTCCCAGGGGGTGTAGTCGAAGGCCGCCTCGCTGCCCGCCTCGCGCTCGATCGCCTCGAACTCGGCGCAGATCCGGTCGCGAAGGCTCTCGAACCAGGTGCGGGCCCGGGCCTGTTCCTCGTCGAGCTCGATCATGGCGCCTCCGATGCCTCGTGCCGCCGCTCGATGCAAGCGTCGCCCGGACCCTAGCTTCTGCCCCGGCGGCGCGAGCGCCCGCGGGTCATCGGGTCGGGTTTCCGGGGCGGGGTCCAGCCCTTGGGCGGAGTGACCTGCTGCTGGCTGGTGCCGAGCCCCATCCGGCCCGGCTGCTGGCGGGTCAGACCGGACGTGTCCGCGCTCTCCGCCTCCTGCGGGCTGGCGCCGCCGCGGATCAGGGCGATCCGGTCGCGAAGGCGCTTCGCCTCCTCGAAGTCCATCGCCGCCGCCGCTTCCTCCATCCTAAGGCGCAGATCGCCGATCTCGTCGCTCATCCCGCTCCAACGCTCAAGCCGGCGATTGGCTCACGCGCCGGGCCACGTCCCCGTCTGCCGAAGCGCCTCGGCGAGCCCGATCCCGGCCGCCGCGGCGAGGTTGAGCGAGCGTGTGCCCGGCACCTGCGGGATCCGCACCCTGAGGTCGGCCCGGGCGTGCACCGGCTCCGGCGCTCCCCGGCTCTCGGAGCCGAACAGCAGCGTGTCGCCCGCCTCGAACCGCGCTTCGGGCAGGGCCAGGGCCCCCGCGGTCGTGAACAGCACCAGCCGCCCCTCCAGCCGGGCCTCGAAAGCCTCCCACCCCGGATGCCGGGTCACCTTTGCAATCTCCGCATAATCCATCCCGGCCCGCTTCAGCGCCCGGTCGGAGAAGGGGAAGCCGCACGGCTCGACGATATCGACCGGAACGCCGAGGCAGGCGGCGAGGCGCAGGATGGTTCCGACATTGCCGGCCTGGTCGGGCTGATGGAGGGCGAGGCGCATGGCCCACCTTATCCTCCCCGAGCAAGCTCGGGGAGGGGGGCCGGCTGAAAGGGGGTGGAGGGGTAGTGGCGCTACCTGATCCCCATCGCCGAGGTGCTCGAATCGCACCTGTAGGGTGCGCAGCGGTTCCACGCGGGGACGGGCGGTCCGAACGGGGCGCCGGGGCCGGTGAAGGTGTCGAGGACCCGGACCGCCGTGTTCGCCATGTTGTCGCGGTTGCGCAGCTTCGAGGCCAAGCGGTCGAGCTCGGTATATTTCGAGTCGAGCGCCTGCTGGACGACCGACCAGTCGCCCGCCGGCGCCCCCGCCTCGAGGTCGGCGACCCGGCGCTGGAGCTCGGCGAGCCGGTCCTGCTCGCGCCGCATGACCCCCGACAGGCAATCCTCGAAATCCGCCCGGCGGGCGGCGGCGGCGCGCTGCTCCCAGGGCGGCGCGTTCCACAACGCCGGCACCGGGACCGGGCAGCCGACCCGCATCCCGACCTGGTGAGCCTCGATCTCGGCGAGGGCGCGGGCGAGCGGCCCGGGCTGCTCCTGGGCGGGCGCTGCAGGGGGGAGCGCGGCGAGGGCGAGGGCGAGGAGGAGAGGGCGCATCTTGGGTCTCCGTTTCGGGGCCGGAAGGATGAAGCGCGCGGCGGCTTAACCGCCGTTGAATGGGGGAACGAAGGCGAGGACCCGCGACTC
>DASQJV010000546.1:0-3334 GCA_035630855.1 Allosphingosinicella sp.
CGATTGAGATCGTGGCCCAAAGCGAGGATGGCGACTCCGATGATCGTATAGACCGACTCGAGGCCGCTGTGGGGCATGGTCAGCGCGCCCGACATCACGCCGAGTCCGAGCCCGCCCACCGCCGAGGGCATCATGAAGCCGTGCTCGCTGATGCCGCGCCCGAGGGCGACGACGCCGAGCATGATCGCCAGAGTAAGGCCGACCTCGTGGACGATCGGCGCGACGAGAAGCCCTCCGGCCGAGGCGAGCACGGCGAGGAACACGGAGGTCGCCAGGCAATGGACGAGGCACAGCCCGGACAGCGCGATCGCCATCCGGTCCATCCATCCCCCTGATCCCACCTTCGCGAACATAGACTCGCCGTTCTCCTGACGGCGCCTTTATAATCACGCAGCCGTAAAGATACAACATAACATTCTGGAAAAAGTTGCATTGGCTTTCAACGTTCCGGCGACCATATCGCGCGCCATGGCCACGCCCGCCGCCCCCGCCCGCACCCTGCCCCAGGCCATAGCCCTTTGGCTGCTCGCCGTCGCGGGGCTCGTCTTCCTGATGGTCGTCGTCGGCGGGATCACCCGGCTGACCGAGTCCGGACTCTCGATCGTCCGCTGGGAGCCTATTTCCGGGACTCTCCCGCCGATCGGCGAGGCGGCCTGGGCAGCCGAGTTCGCCGCCTACAGGCAGAGCCCGCAATATCAGCTGATCAACAGCGGAATGAGCCTCGAGGATTTCAAGAGCATCTATTTCTGGGAATATGTGCACAGGCTGCTCGGCCGGATCATCGGCCTCGCCTTCGCCCTGCCCCTGCTGTGGTTCGCGTGGAAGCGGGCGATCCCTCGGGGCTTCGGCTGGAAGCTCGGGCTCATCCTCGCGCTCGGCGCCGTGCAGGGGGCGATCGGCTGGTGGATGGTGGCCTCGGGCCTGGTCGAGCGGCCCGACGTCAGCCACATCCGCCTCGCCGTCCATCTCCTGACCGCGCTCGCCATCTTCGCCCTGACCTTGTGGGTCGCGCTCGACCTTCTCAGGCTCGCCCGGGACGGCTCGGCCGCGACGGTGCGGATGCCGACGGCGGCGATCTGGGCGCTGTCGCTGCTGTTCCTCCAGTTCCTGTTCGGAGCCTATGTCGCGGGCCTCGACGCCGGCTACGCCTTCGCCAGCTGGCCTAAGATGGGCGACGAGTGGTTCCCGGCCGAGGCGCCCATGCTCGAACCGTTCCTTCGCAACTTCGCCGACAATCCGATCGTGGTCCAGTTCATCCACCGCTGGCTCGCCTTCGCGGTCGCGGCGGCGGCGCTGGTCCTTGCCCGCGGCGCCTGGAGGGCGGGCCGCCTGCAGTCGGCGGCCCTGCTCGTGGGTGCCGTCGCGGTGCAGATCCTGCTCGGGATCTTCACCCTGCTCTCGGGCGTCGAGCTGTGGATCGCGGCTTCCCACCAGGGCATGGCCGTGCTGCTGCTCGCAGCCACCCTGGTCGCGGCGCACAGACTCGGCGAAGGCTCGGTGACGGCGCCCCCGCCCAGGCCCGGACCCCTGCGGGGCGAGCCGGCATGACTCCGATCGTCACCGTCTACGCCACCTTCGCGTCGCAGGACGAAGCCGGGCGCATCGCCCGAACCCTGGTCGAGGAGCGTCTCGCCGCCTGCGCGAACGTCCTCGGCCCGTGCCGCTCCATCTACCGCTGGCAGGGCGCGATCGAGGAGGCGGAGGAGGTCGCGGCCCTGTTCAAGACCCGCGCCGACCTGGCCGAGGCCCTGATCGCCCGGCTCGAAGAGCTGCACAGCTACGACGTACCTGCCGCGGTTGTCTGGCCGGTCGCCGACGCGCTCGGCAAGTTTGCCAATTGGGTCGAGACCGAAACCCTAAGGTAATATACTACCTTACGGCAAACGCCCGCTTTTCCTTGACTTCCGAGGCCTCCGCTGTCATTTGCCCGCCATCGGCGCCGCCCCTCGTGAGGCGGCGCGTTCGTTTACAGTGAGGTCCACGCCCATGAAGGCGCTGATGAAGACCACCAAGTCGGTCAAGCCGGCCGAGGTGGAGAAGAAATGGCATCTGATCGATGCGGACGGGCTGGTCGTCGGCCGGCTCGCCTCGATCATCGCCAACATCCTGCGCGGCAAGCACAAGCCGAGCTTCACCCCGCATGTCGATTGCGGCGACCATGTCGTCGTCGTCAACGCCGACAAGGTCAGGTTCACCGGCAAGAAGCTGGCCGACAAGGTCTATTACCGCCACACCGGCTATGCCGGCGGGATCAAGAGCGTGACCGCGGGCAAGGTGCTCGAGGGCCGCTTCCCCGAGCGCGTCCTGGAGAAGGCGGTCGAGCGGATGATCCCGCGCGGGCCGCTGGGCCGCGACCAGATGCGCGCCCTTCACCTCTACAACGGCACCGAGCATCCGCACGGCGGCCAGAATCCCGAGCCTCTCGACGTCGCGGGCATGAACCGCAAAAACAAGGTGGGTGCGTAAATGACCGACAATCGTCAATCGCTGGCCGATCTCGGCGAGCTGACCGGCGCCGCCGCGGCCGCGCCTCCCGCCGCTCCTGAAGCTGCCGCCGAAGCTCCCGCCGCGGACGCTCCGGCCGGCCGCGAGCCGGTCGACGGCAAGGACGACCAGGGCGTCTCGACCCAGGGCCCGCAGATCCAGGCCGTGCTCCGCGAGCAGCAGCTCGACAAGCAGGGCCGAGCCTACGCCACCGGCCGCCGCAAGGACGCGGTCGCCCGGGTCTGGCTGAAGCCCGGCTCCGGCAAGATCGTCGTCAACGGCCGCGACCAGGAGGTCTATTTCGCCCGGCCGACGCTCCGACTGATCATCAACCAGGTGTTCGACGTCACCGACCGCCGCGGCCAGTATGACGTGATCGCGACGGTCAAGGGCGGCGGGCTTTCCGGCCAGGCCGGCGCCGTCCGCCACGGAATCTCGACCGCTCTCACCCGCTACGAGCCGGAGCTTCGCAGCGCGGTCAAGCGCGAGGGCTTCCTGACCCGCGACCCGCGAGTCGTCGAGCGCAAGAAATACGGCAAGGCCAAGGCCCGCCGCAGCTTCCAGTTCTCGAAGCGCTAAGCTTTCAATATCACTCGAAATTCAGGGCGGTCCATTTCATGGGCCGCCCTTTTTTGTACGTTTCATGATTTATGCTAGTAAGACTCTGGTCAAGGAAGCGCCGGGGGGTCGCGCTGAACCATGAGCAGGGAAAACGGCGCGATATTGCTACTTTGGGTAGCATGTCTTTCATGTGTCGCATGGGCGATCTACGAAGCGTTTCGGCTGGCCCAAGCTATCTTGCCAACGGTAGTCGCGGGACTTGCGACATTGCTTGCCGCGGTCTTGACGC